>CAXTTR010000006.1:0-20800 GCA_964247215.1 uncultured Sphingomonadaceae bacterium | reverse complement strand
CTCCAATCCTGGAGACGACATTCGCTGGCCCAGCTTCTCCAAGATGCTCGATTACGAGCTGGAATTTGCCGCCGTGATCGGCAAGCTCGGCACCGATATCCCGCGTGAGCGCGCACTGGACCATGTTTTCGGCTATACGATTTTCAACGACTGGTCGGCGCGCGACGAACAGGCCGTGGTCATGGAAGGTCGACTGGGACCGGGCAAGGGCAAGGATTTCGACGGCAGCAATACTTTTGGTCCGTGCATTGTTACCGCTGACGAGATCGGCGACCCTTACGCCCTGACAATGATTGCACGGATCAACGGCGTCGAGTGGTCGCGCGGTTCATCAGGCGACATGTATCACCGCTTTGAAGATTGCATCGCCGAGGTCAGCCGGGGTCAAACGCTACACCCTGGCGAGATCCTCTGCTCGGGTACCGTTGGCAGCGGCTGCGGTGTTGAAAACCTCAAATTCCTGCAAGGCGGCGAAACCGTCGAACTCGAGGTGGAAGGTATCGGTACACTCCGGAACCGTGTCGTCCGTTAAGGCAGCCGCCGCTAATTCACTGGATCACTGGCGCGGCCGGCTGAACACCCTGACGATATCAGGCTCGAACGATGCAAGCGTATCGACCGTAAATGTCGGGTCGAACGCCATATCGGTAAACATGAGCCGGACTCCCTAATGCGTATGGCCTGAACAGGCAGCGGCTTTGGATGCGTATCTTTGCGGATTGTGCCGCTTATCGAGGGTCGCCATGCGACCGAAGAGCACTGCCACGTCGCGTGGCGACTCATCATTGTTGAGTTCGCGGTAAATCGTATCGACTGTTACCGCGATCCGCTCCGCATCTTCCCATGCGCCAAAGCCGTCGAGCGAGATATCCTGCGCCGCCTGCCATGAGTCCATTCCTGCCGCATGGCGTTTGCGCGCTTCGGTATCAAGGAAGGCAAGATAGCTGCGCATTGCACGCACGCCGGCTTTATCGGCGACCGGACCATGCCCTGGCACGATCAACTCGACGTCCATCGCGAGGACCCGGTCACATGCTGATAACCAGTTACCAACTGGCCCTGCCCACATTATCGGCGTTCCGTCGCTGAAGAGGATGTCGCCGGTGTAGACGATCCGGTCGTGGGGAACATGCACCAAGAGATCGCCTTTGGTATGCGCCGGTCCAACCTCGATCAGGTGGACTTCCTTGTCGCCGACCCGCATTCGCTCCTCACCGGTGAACGTCCGATCCGGCAACCGCATGGTCACACCATCGAAGTCGAACTGACCGAAAATCGCATCTAGAAAAACGCCGAGCTCGCCCATCGACGCGGTCTGCTTCATGATCGCGGCAATGTGTTCGGGAGCGTCCTCGACCTTCATCTCCTCCGCGCTTGCTGCGGAGGTAATAATGGTCGCGCTGTGGACCAGGCGGTTGCCGTAGGTGTGATCGCCATTAGCGTGCGTGTTGACCAGTGTGCCGATACGATCGACGGAAACCCGCGCGACGTCGGGCATCGCCGCCAGCATTTCGGCGGTCAGCCGTTCATCGAACAGCGTGTCGATCAGCAGCGACTGATCCCCATCGACGACAAGGCCGGCATTGCTATAGCCCCATGTTCCAGACGGCTGGAGATAGGCGAATTGCCCGGTCGCCAGCTCGTGCCAGCCCTTAGTGAATGCTGTTATCCTCAAGGAGCACCTCTGCTTTTGCTTAGCGGCTTGCCGTCATCGTGCTAGACAAATAGCAGCCGTTAGACAAATGTCCAAATTCTCGACCATCGATGGTTGGTAAGGCTTGGGGAGTTCGACATGAGTGATCAAACAGCTAACGTCGATGTTGCAGTGATCGGTGCCGGGGGAGCCACTGGTCAGGCGCTGATTTGCGAACTCGTCCAACGTGGTGTTCGTGTTCGTGCGCTCGTTCATCGTGAAGCACAACGAGCGCTTTTCCCCGACGTACAGGAGGTCTGCGAGATCGAGCTTGACGATCACGCAAGCTTGGTCGCTGGTTTATCCAAGTCGAAGGTTGCGCACTACATTCCTCCGGTGTTCAATGCCGATGAGGAGCGGTTTGGCGCAAACGTTATCGCTGCCGCGATTGCGGCGAACATCTCGAAGCTGGTTTACCACTCAGTCTTGCACGCGCCGACGCCGGCCATGCCGCATCACCTTCGAAAGTCGCGTGTCGAGTACGCGCTGCGCGAGTCTGCGCTGGCCTGGACAGTCGTCCAGCCTGCTATGTATTCGCAGACGCCGCTCGCTTTTTTGAGCGCCGATCGCACCAGCCTTAGTCCGGGGTTCAATGTCGACCGGCCTTTTACGCCTATTGCCATGCAAGATCTGAGTGAGGCGGTGGCCAATGTTCTTTTGGAGGATAGCCATGCGTTTGCGACCTACGAACTCGCAGGGTCAGAACGGCTGACCTTCACCGACATGGCAGCAGCGATTGCGCAGATCATTGGCAAACCGGTACAGGCCCACGCGCAAGACGCGCAAGTCGTGCAACAGCAAGCCGAGGGTAGAGGTTTTAACGCCAGCGCGGCGCGGGAGCTCCGGCTCATGATGGACCACTATGACCAACATGGATTGGTCGGAAATGGCAATGTGTTGCGAATGCTCCTTCGACGGGAGCCAACCCAATTTAAGGATGCGGTTGCCCCGGCCTTATCTAGAAGCGTCGTCGGTGATGCGTGAACCTTCGACGAAATAACAATAGGTCGGCAGTCTCAGACCAATCACCACGCTGGCTTTGTATCCCTACAAAAACCCTTCACCCGCATGATCATCGAAGAGCTCGGCGTCGCGAACATAGCCGGCGAGCACATCGAGCGACTTGTGCCGGCTGACGTCGCGCATCTTGAACACCGAAGCTCCGTGCTTCGCCGCCTCGGTCAAAAATCCGGCGCGCAGCGAATGCCCGGCATAGTCGCGCCGGTCGTAACCGGCCGCGGCAGCACAGCGCTGCACCAGCCGTGCCACGAAGCGGTCTGAAATCCCCTCACCGGTAATCCGGTCGCCGCGGCTCACTTGCCGGAACAGTCCGGCCTCCTCGTTGCCACCATCCGCCACACCGGCAACATCCAGCCAGGCGCGCAGCAATGCCGCCGGCCGGATGCGACGGCCTTCGGGAATGGCGATAACGACACCCGAGCCGTCTTGATCGGTTTTCGAGCGCCGGATCGTCACACGCAGTCCCTTGTCGACGAACACGACATCGCGACCTGTAGGCTAGCGAGTTCGGAACGCCGGAACGCGCCGGCAAGCCCGAGTGCGATGACGGCGCGGTCACGGCGCGCGCGGACGCCGTCGCCGGTGATCGTGCTAAGCATCGCCATTGTCATTGCGGCACCCGCAGGCGCTTTGCGGGTTACCGCGGTCCCGGTCGTGCGGCGGATGCCGGCCATGACTTCGAGGATGGCTGGCGCGCCATGCTGCTGCTGCGGCGTAAGTTCGCCGGCGCGGCGATGCGCATAGCCGATCGCGGCGAGGCGCCGCTCGATCGTCGACGAAGCGATGCCGCGTTGCGCTTCAGCCGCGATGAATAACGCAACGACCACGGGTGATACCGGCAACGTCCCGAATGCCGGGCGGCGCACCAGACAGCAAACAGTTTCCAGTCACTAGCATAAGCCCGGCGTGTCGCGGCCGACCGCGACGCTTCAGCATAGTCGCGCGCTGCGCCAATCTCGACGTCGAGGAGCGCAGCGGGCAGAGCGGCTGCCGCGGATACCACGACCAGCTGCGTCGCTGGCTCGTTTTGTCATTTTCGGGCACTTCCATCCCGCGCTTTTAACAGCTGATCTCATGTCCGGAAGTCACCTTATCGGACATGACTGCTGAGGTGCTTGATCGTCGCTACTGGGTTCTTCGTATGGCGTTTCAGGTTTTTAATGGACACGCAGCGTTTGAAACGGTTCATCGGCCCGAAGCTCCGCTTGGCGGTGAACGGCTTATTCCGTCCAGTCGTGAGGATGTCTGGCGGTTCAGGCTGCGTCCCGGCGTCGAGCGGGTCAGCTTCGATATGCCGGGCTGGAGGCTGGGCTACGCCAAGGACGCGCAAACTCGTTCGCTATCTTCTCGGCGTTGAAGCGCGAAGGCAAGATCCGGCCGCAGACGCGCTTTCAGGTTTCGTTGCCGGCAGTGAACAGCGTTTGCAACCCATCGATCTTCGGAACTAACGAGGCAGAGCTTAAAGTCGTTCGCGCCGGATTCGAGAGGCGCTGGTTGCCGAGACGCGCATGATCTGCTCGGTCATTCCGCATGATGAACTTGCCATTCAGTTCGACTGCTCGTTTGAGGTCACCGATGTTAACGGTGGGACCGGCTTACCGATCGAGGGCGCGATTGAACGGAATGTCGAGCAGTTTCGTGCGCTGACCGCGGCGGTAGCCGACGGGGCGCTGCTCGGTTTTCACCTGTGCTTCGGGACATTTGGCGGCTGGCCGCGGTTTGCGCCGGCCTGAAGGATCACAATATCCGCAAGCTTGCCGGGCTCGAGCGTGCCGCGGTCGTTCCCGCGTTCGAGAACCGGGCTGAATTGACGCCGAGATGCGCACCATATCGAGGGGCGAGAAGACGAGGTTCAGCGTGCCAAGTTCGTGGGCGAGGCTCGCCGTCGTATCGAAGCTGGTGTCCGACGAATAAGCGAGAGTAACGCCGTTGTCATACAGAGTGCGAGCGTTGACCGGGAACTTGCCGGCGGCCTGGCCACGCTCCTCGCCAGCTGGATTGCCTGCGGGCCAGGGCTTGCCGTCGCGGTGCGTCGGACGGCCGTCCGAGTTGAAGACGCCGAATACCGGCGTGCCCACGCCGGTCGAGGTCGCGACCATCGCCCCCGTCGCCGCGATCTCCCTGGCTTCGGCATCGGTCATGAATGCGTAGTGCGACGCATGGATTAGCCGGCGACCACCCAAGCGAACCACGGCAAGCTGGGCCGGCGGGCTGACCGCGTGAAGCTGGACCGGGATGCCGATCTTGCGCCCTTCGTCCAGAGCGGCAGCGAGATTGCGGGTTTCGTCCGCCGTTGGTGCAAACGGTCATTGCGTGTCGACCGTGCGCGATCGGATCCACGGATAGGGTATCTCGGCGATCGAGTGCGCGCCTGCCGCATGCGCCGCATCGACCGCTGCACAGACCTCGGCTTCGGTCTTCATCAACGCTGTTGGCACCCATGCGATGACAGGATGCGTGGTCCAACGATCTGGCCAGACTCGACCATCTGCTTTAGGCGGAGGATGCCGGCGTTGTCGTGGCCGTCCGATTGGACGGTAGTCACGCCGGACTCGATCAATTCGCGCATTCGAGCAGCGGCTTTGTCGCGCAAAAAGGCATCGACCACTTCCGGTTTGGCACCGAGAGCAACGTCGATCAGGTGACGGTGGCAGTCGATGTAACCCGCAATTACCGCCATGCCGGTCGTATCAATCCACGATGCTCGCGCAACAGGCGGGGCCGGGCCAGCGCTGACGGAAACGATAATGCCGTCTTTCACGACGATCGCGCCATGTTCGATGACTTGCCCAGTCCAGTGATGATGCGGGCATTGGCAAGCACCAGATCCCGCGCTCGCAATACGGCGGGCTGGATCAGTGCGACAAAGAAGGCGAGCGCGATGAGCGGCCGTGCGATCATGATCGGTCCGGTCTAATGCAGGCTGCCGCGGCTGTTCGCGACGCGCGCCGTCAACGCGTCGAGGTCGCCGAGCGTGTGATAGTCGCCGCCCCGGACGACGGCGGCAATGCGGTGCAGATGTTCGACGCGCGACAGGGGGTCGGCGGCGAGCAGCACCATGTCGGCGTCGCGGCCGATTTCGACGGTGCCCATGCTGTCGCTGCGGCCGAGGTAGCTGGCGGCGTTGACCGTCGCCATGCGCAGGATGTCGAGCGGCGCGATACCGGCATCGCTCAGTTCCTTGAATTCCTGCCGCAATGTCAGCCCGGGCCCTAAGAACGATCCGCCGTCGGTCCCAACCATCATGCTGACCCCCGCATCGGCGAACAATTTGGCGAGAGCCAGCTGCCGCGGATAGGCGTCGCGGAACGACTTGATCATCGCCGCGGGCAGCGCCTTGTAGCGCGCCGTGACCTCGAGCCAGCGGGCGACGCTCCGCTCGGGCATGAACGCCAAGCCGTCGTCAGCTTCATATTCGGGCCCGTCGGCGTACTCCTGCGTCCGCAGCCGCACCAATGTCGGCACCTGCCAGCTGCCGTCGGCGACGAACGCCGCCGCCACCGCCTGGCCCTTGTCGGGGCTAAACGTCGAGATCGCGCGGTCGAGCCGCGCGACGTCGGCGGGCTTGGCAAAGGCGGCCGGATTGATCAGCATCTTGCCCAGCCGCTTCATGATCAGCGCCTCGACGAACGGCAGCTTGAACGGTAGGGCTTTGATCACCTCACGGCGGTGGCTGGCGTCGCGCAGCGCCGCCTCGTCGTCCGAACAGCACACCCAGATTGTGCTGCCGGGACCGAGGTGCTCGACCGAGCGAAACCCCGCCTTGGTCGCGGCGAGCGCGTCGGTGCCTTCCTGAAGATGCCCGAGGATGGCGATGCCGGCGCGCCTGGCTTCCTCGATGGCGACGGAGAACACGTCGGGGTTGACGAAACCGACCTTGATGAAGTCGGCGCCCTGCGCTTGCTGGCGCCTGATCTCGTCGGCGACGTCCTTCGCCGAGCCGGCATTGAACGGTGTCAGGATGCTGCCCGGCGTCTCGTGCAGCGCCGGAGCCTCGCGTCCGATTGGCAGCGTACCGGCACGGCGCTTGGCAAGCAGCGCGGGCGACCCCGACATCTGGCGGAAGCCGGTGACGCCCTCGGCGAGCATCAGCGCCAGTGCTCCCGACGGATCGTCGAGCTCGAGCACGTGCGAGTGCATGTCGTTGTAGCCGGGCACGATGAACAGCCCGGCCGCGTCGATGCGGCGTGCCCCCGGCGCATCAAGCTTGGTCCCGAGCGGATAGACATCGACGATCCGCTCGTGATTGACGTGCACCGCCATGTTGACGGCCTTGCTGCCGTCGCGCGGGTCGACGATCGTCGCACCGGCGATCAGCAGCGCACGAGGTCCAGCGGCGCGCGCCGTCGCCGCGGTTTGCGCCCGCGGAACAGCGCGCCCGCGCAGCAGCTGCGCGATCGAGAACGGCGACACCGCCGCGACCTGCGCATAGGCGCAGCATGGGCACGGTGCGGGTCCGGTCAGGGCAGCAAGGCGCATCGCCGTTCCTCCCGGTTCAGGCCGCGACCGTCGCGGCGAGCGCATCTGCACGCGCCGCGGTGATGATCAGCCGGGTGGTCATCTGCATGTGTTCGAGCGTCGCCGCGACCAGCCGGTCGGCATCGCGGGCGAGCGCGAGGTCGACGATCTCGCGATGCTCGTCGTGAACCTTGCGCTCCGAATCGGCGTGTGCCGACAGCCCGCGATAGCGCTCGGACTGCTCATACAGCTGGGCATGCAGCACCAGCATCCGCCGGCTGCCGCATGCCGCGACCAGTGCCGCGTGAAAGCTGGCATGGGCGCTTACCCATTCCGGGTTGATCGCCAGCGTCGCCGCCGGCAGCAGCGGCCGGGTGGCGCTGAGCCGATGCGCGGCGGCGATCAGCCCGGCCTCCCACTCGATGCCGCCGCGCTCGACCGACTTACGCAGCGCGATCGCCTCGATGTCGCAGCGCAGCTCGGTCAAGTCTTCGAGATCGGCGGTCGACAGCGGCGCGACGGCAAAGCCGCGCTGATCGCGCGCGACGACGAGCTGCTCGGGGACCAGCCGCGACAGCGCCTCGCGCACCGCGCTTGGGCTGACCGATAAAGCGGCAGCGAGGTCGAGAATCTTGAGCTTCTTGCCCGGGGTGTGGACCCCCGAAACGATGGCGCGGCGGATCGTTTCATAAGCGAATGTCGCCTGGCTCGGCGCGGCAGCGAGCCGCTCGTCGTCATGTCCGGACAGCTGCATCATGCCGCAACGCTGGCCATGCTGGCGGCTTCGGCCGCGATCAGCCTGTCCATCCGGCGGCGGACGGCGACCGCGCCCTTGTCTATCTTGAGCAGCGCCGGTTTCAGCGCCCAGAAGTCCGCCGCGCCGATGCGCGCCTGCTGCGCCGCGATCATCGGCTCGTCCTCGGTGGCAAAGATGTTGGCGCGGATAACCCGCAGCTCCTCGTTGTAATCGCCGTCGTCGACGCGGAAATCGCGTGTCGAGGCAAAGAAGTAATGCGTCGTCGCGGCAGTTTCGGGCGTCATGATGTGGACGTTGAAGGCGTTGCCGCCTGCCGCCCGCGGCGTTCCGGCAGGCACCAGCCCGTTGACCAGCTTGATCACGGCGGGCGGGCTCCACTCGACCTCGGTCCAGCTGTCGACACGGTCGACACCGGCAGGAAGCCGGCTGACAGCGAGCGGGATCGGCACCTCGTTCATCGGCCGCCACGCGACGGCGATGATCCCGTCGGCGCGCTCCTCGACCTCGGCCGCGGTGCGCGTGATTGAGCCGCCGCCGAGCGTGTCGGGGTGGAGGTAATCGGTGTGCGTCAGGTCGAGGATGTTGTCGACGAACAGCTGATAATGGCCGCTGCCCTTCAAATAACCCTTGTTGAACGCGGTATCGGGCGCGTTCGTCAGGAAAGCGAGGTCGCGGATCAGCGCCGGATCGGCGAGCGCCGCCTCGCCCATCCATATCCACAGCGCCTGGTGCGCCTCGGCGACCGGATACGCTCGCACCGACAGCGCCCGGGAGGTTGCCCCGTGCGGGTTGAGCGCGCACGCCCCGTCTGGCCCGAACGCCAGTCCGTGATAGCGGCAGACGAGTGTATCGCCGTCGACGCTGCCCACACTGAGCGGGGCGAACCGGTGCGGGCAGCGATCGAACAGCGCGTGCGCGGTCCCTTGCGCATCGCGGTACAGCACCACCGGCTCGTCGAGCAGCGTGCGGGCGAGCGGCTTAGCGGCGGTAACCTCGTCCGCCCACGCCGCGATGTACCAGCTGTTGCGAAGGTAGCTCATGCGGTCCGGAACCTCTGCCAGCCGGTCAAGATAATCAGGCCGGAGAGCACTGCAACCAGCCCGAAGATCAGCGACACGCCGCTGCGGCTCATCCCGCCGTTGAACAGGAAGCCGGCGAGCAGCGGCGCGGCGGCGCTCGCCAGCCGTCCGATACCGCTGACAAAACCGCTGCCCGAGGCGCGGGCTTCGTCGCTGAACGTCGTCGCAATCGTCGCATAGACGCCGGTCGCGCCCGAGAACAGGAACATTCCGCAGATGCCGCCGGCGAGCATCAGTAGCGGCAGCACCGGCGGCGTCCAGCCGAACACCATCGTCGCACCGCCCAGTCCGATCATCGTCGCCGAGGTCAGCCCGCGCAGTCCGTGACGCTGCGCCAGCCAGCCGAGCGCGAGCCCGCCGCCGATGCCGGCAAGGCTGCCGATCGCCGACACGACGCTTGCCGACGCTGCGCTGAACCCGGCATCGGCGACCATCTGGGGCAGCCAGCTCAGGACGTAATACGCCGCCGCCGCATAGAGCAGGTTGGCGACCGTGATCCATGCGGTCGCTCCCGGACGCTCGCCGAACAGCGCTGCGTAGCCCCGGCGCTCGACCGCCCCGGCCGGCGCCAGCGACGCGACGCCGGGGTGGCCGCACAGTTTGAGCACGGCATTGATGCGCGGCAGCGCCGCCGGGCCCGGGCGGGTCAGCAGATACCCGAGCGACTCGGGCATCAGTGCGGCGACGAGCGGCAGCAGTAGGAACGCGGCGGAGAAGCCGAAGAAGAACACCGCGCGCCAGTCGTAAAAGCGCAGCAGCACGGACGCGACGATGCCGCCGGCCAGCCCGCCGGCCGGGTAACCGATCGCCATGATCGACACCGTCAAGGCGCGGTGGCGGGCATTGGCAAACTCGGCCGCAATCGGATTGATCGTCGCGACACAGCCGCCGATGCCAAGGCCGGTGACGACGCGCCAGCCGGCGAGCGACCCGGTGCCGCCGGCATAGCTGCTCGCTGCCATGCCGACCGCCATCAGGCACAGGCAGATCAGCACGACAGTCTTGCGCCCGATCATGTCGGCGAGCGGGGCCAGCACCAGCGCGCCCGCCGCCATGCCGAGCAGCCCGGCCGATAGCACGACGCCAAGCGTCGCCTTGGTGATCCCCCATTCGGCGCTGATCGACGGGGCCGCGAAGGCGACCGACAGCACGTCATAGCCGTCGAGCGCCGACAGTGCGAAAGTGAGCGCGATGACGGTCTTCTGCACCGCCCCCATCGGGGCCGCGTCGAAGCGCGCGCGCACGGCTGCGGCGTCGGTCACGCCAAGGCCCGCGCCGGTCACGCCGCCGCGGCGGTCAGCGCGACGGTGCCAGCGGCCGCACGCCCGGTGACGAGTGCCAGCGGGCTGGTCCAGCGATCGCCGCGCCAGGCGACATATTGGTCGGGCCGGATCAACGCCAGCCTGGCATCATACAGCGCCACGACATCGACGCCGTCGGGCGTGACGACGGTGAGCGGCACCCCGAGCGAGCGCGCCTCAGCCTCCGCCTGCCGGACCGCGCCAGCGTCGGCGTCGGCCGCGGCAAGCAATGTGAAGCCCGGTCCGAAGGTGTCGTACAGCGAGCGCCCGTCGGGCAGCCACGTGTGTGGCGCGAGGAAGCCGGGGCGGGCTGACGGTGTGTAGACCTCGCTGTTATGCACCGGCAGCTCGCCGGGTTCGTTGGCGATCACCGGTGACCCTGCATAGCCAACGCCGAGCACGGTCCCGAGCGTATTGAACTCGCGGCCTTTCGAAGCGGTGATACCCGCGCCCATTTTGGCGCGAATCGCCTCGCCTTGCGGGGTGGCATCTTCAAGCTCGGGCGGGGTCGCGGCGACGTAGATCGCGAAGTTCGCCATTGCCTCGTCGATCACCGCCTTGTGGACCTTGCGGCGCTCCGCCCCGTAACTGTCGACCAGTGCCGGGCTGCCCCAGCCCTGTAGCGTCGCAGCGATCTTCCAGCCGAGGTCGACCCCGTCGCCGACGCCCATGTTCATGCCGTAGCCGCCCGCTGGCGGATGCAGATGGCAGGCATCGCCCGCGAGGATGATCCGCCGGTCGGCGTAGAAGTCCGCCAGCAGCTCGCTCGCAACCCACTGGTCGGCGCTGAGGATTTCATACGGCAGGTCGATGCCGGTGCGGTTGCGGATCAGCGCCGCCGCTTCGTCGTCCGACAGGGTCGTGCCCTCGGGAAGGCCGCCCGGCATGAAGAACCACTTGTCGCCCTTGTCCATCGGGCCGATCGCGCTGAAGCCGTCTTTACCGATCTGCCAATAGATTGCCGCCGGGCCGTGCGGATGCGCCTCCATCATCCCCGGCGCGCGGAAGATGATGTTATAGGCCCGCATCAGCCCGCGACGCCCCTCCATCGTCGCGCCGATCAGCTCGCGCACCGGGCTGCGGGCACCGTCCGCCCCGATCAGATATTTCGACGTGACCGCGGACGCCGCGCCGTCGCTGCGCAGCGTCGTCGTGACTTGATCGCCGGTCTGCGTCGCGGTGACGAACTCGACGCCGAAGCGCACATCGACCGACGGCAGGCTCTGTACCTTGGTAAGCATGACCTTCTCGAGCGTATATTGCGGCACCCACTGGCCGTGTTCGGGATAGAGTGGCGAGCGCGCCGGCGCGGCGTTGAACGCGTCGGCGAAGCGCGCCATCGCAGGCCCGGCGAGCCGCGTCACGAACATCATGTTGTTCGGAAAATCGACGCCGAACGGTGCCTCCGCGGCAAGGTCGCCGGCGATGCCCCAGCGCCGCAAATGCGTCCGCGTGCGGACGTTGGTGGTCTTCGCGCGCGGGGCCATGCCGGTGCGCAGGTTGCGCTCGATGACAAGGACGCGGACGCCGCGCGTGCCGAGCTCGATCGCCGCCGACAGCCCGGCCGGGCCGGCTCCGATGATGACGACATCGGTTTCGCTGACCACCTGGGCCGCCGCCTCGGTATCCGCCTCGCCGCTCATCGCTTAACGTACCTTGTTCTCGATGACGCCGATCCCGTCGACCTCGCAGCGCACGACGTCGCTCGCTTTCAGGAACACCGGCGGATGGCGCGCGACGCCGACGCCTTCAGGCGTGCCGGTCGCCAGCAGATCGCCGGGATACAGCGTGAACGCCGTCGAGAGGTACGCGATCTGCTGCCAGATATCATGGACCAGCCCGCTGGTATTGCTGTCCTGCCGGACTTCGCCGTTGACGAGGCAGCGCAGGTCGAGCGCGTGCGGATCGGCGACTTCGTCGGCCGTAACGATCCGCTGCCCGATCGGTCCGTGCGTGTCGAACGCATCCAGCGCGACGATGACGTCGCCGTCGACGACCCCGAGCCGCGGTCCGTTGTCGCCTTGAAATCGCAAAAGCTTCATGAGGTGTCCTTTGCTGGCCGGATGCGCGTGTTCGAGATTAGACGAAATCGGCGGGAGCGGGCGGGCCCCCACGGGGGTGTCGGCGACATTGGTCGGCACGTCGGCGGTGAAGACGTCGCCGTCGGTCCAATGCTCGACGCGGTAGCCCCACGGATCGCGCCAGTAATCGAACACCTGGCTGCCGAGCACATGACGGCCAACCCCCCAGTCCTGCTGATACCCCGCCAGCTTGAGATGCTCGTGACCCGCCATCAGGTCGTCGAAGTCGGCAACCTCGAACGCGGCGTGGTGAACGACGGCGGCTTGCCCGGGATCGCCGCGAAGTTCAGACTGTGGTGATCGGCGGAATCGCCGCCGCGGTCGCAGCGGATGAACGCCGCCGCAAGGTCGCCGCTCGGTGCCCGCACCTCGTCGGACATGATCAGCCCGAAGCGGTCGCGGTACCAGGCCCAGCTTTCGGAGGTGTCGTTGACGCCGAGCACGACGTGACCAAGCCGGACGACGCCCGCCGCTCCCGGATCGAGGCGCTTGGGTTCGCCCGGACGATGGCGGCCGAACATCGTGTTTCACGGCGCGCGAACCCCGTGGCTCAGACTGGCAGTTCGCGCTTTGCCGGCGATGACTTCGACGGTAAAGCCGTTCGGATCGCGCAGGGCGACCTTGCAGCCGCCGCCCGGTCCGGCGGCAGCTTCGACCGCGACCTGCTCGGCTGCGGCGAGCGCGTGAAGATCGTCGAGGCTGGCAGCGCGCAGCGTCAACGCGACGAAGCCGGGTGCACCCTCGACGGTTTCGTGAATGAACGGCGCATCACCGGTGCCGCGCATTCGCAGCACGCCGTCGCCGCTATCTGCGGCGGCCGTCAGTCCGAAATCCGTGAGAAACTGCTGCATATGCTGCAGATCGGGCGCACTAAAGCGCACCGACTCGACGTCCTGAACTTTGATGACGCTTTTCATCTTACCCCGTGGACCAGTGTTCGGCTTGGTAGCAAGCTACTGCCGAATCATGTGCTGCGATTGAACTAACAATAAGGTTCTTTGACTGCAAAATATATATTTTGTATGCCGCTGTCCATCGAGTCGCCGGCAGGGCACCGCTTCAGCATACGAACAACGTTTCGTCGGGGAGAGCATAATGATCAAGCAACTGCTGTGGGCATCGACAGCGCTTGGGCCGATGGCGCTGCTGGCTCCAACCAGTCTTGCAGCGCAGCAGGCGACGAGCACGACGACTCCCGCTGCTACCGACCAGGGTGTTGGCGAGATCATCGTTACCGCCAACCGTCGCGCCGAGAACCTCCAGCAAGTGCCGATCAGTGTCGTCGCGTTCAAGGGCGAGGCGCTCAAGACCCAGGGCATCCAGAGCGTCGTCGACCTGCCGCAGCTTACCCCCGGACTTGGCTTCACGCGTACGCTGGTCGGCACCAACGCCTTCCTGCGCGGCGTCGGCACGACGACGGCTGGTTACAGCACCGAAGTCCCGATCGCGACGTACATCGACGGGCTTTACCTGCCCAACTCGGCCGCCTCATCATTCTCGTTCAACAACATCGAGCGCATCGAAGTGTTGAAGGGTCCGCAGGGGACGCTATACGGCCGTAACACCACCGGCGGGCTGATCAACGTCATAACCAAAAGTCCCGGCGACGTCGCCAGCGTCGATGCCTCGGCGAGCTACGGCAACTACAATACGACGCAGTTGAACTTCTACGGCTCGACGCCGCTAAGCGAGACGCTCGCGGCGAACTTCGCGGCGCTGTACATCGATCAGGCCGACGGCTGGGGCAAGAACCTGTTCACCGGCCGCAAGGTCTATACGCTGAACGACCTCGGCTTTCAGGGCAAGCTGCTGTGGAAGCCCAATGCCGATGCCCGCGTCGAGCTGCGCGGCTTCTACGACCGCACCAAGAGCGACGAAGGCGATGCCGTCGCCGAGTTCCCGGGCGAGGTCGGTACCGACGGCTCGGTGTTTCCGGGCCAGTACAACATCAACTCGCGGCTGACGCCGTTCGTGACGCAGCGCCAGTACAGCCTGTCGCTCAAGGCCGAGCACAAGTTCAGCTTCGCGACGCTGAGCAGCCTCACCGGCTATATCAACAATCATTCGACCAGCCTGCAGACGCAGGGGCCGGTGCTCGGTCAGGTCGCGCCCGGCCAGAGCACGATCAACCTCGGCGCGTTCCAGACGGCGCGGACGCTGAGCGAGGAGCTGCAGTTGACGTCGCGCGGCACCGGGCCGTTCCAGTGGATCGTCGGCGCGTTCTTCTACGACGACAAGACAATGATCCAAACGAACGTCTCTGGCACTTGCATTGCCGGCGTCTGCTCGCCGGGGTTCACCAATGCGACGGCGACCACCACAGGCTATCAGCGCACCAAGTCCTACGCGGGTTATGCCGAGGGCACCTATGCAATCCGGCCGTCGACGCGCATCACGCTCGGCATCCGCTATACCAGCGACGAGAAGGTCTTCACCGGCAACGTCGTGCCGCTGGCGGGCTTGCCCAACTCGTTCACCGGCGCGGTCCTGCCGGCCCCGCCGTTCTACACCGCGCCGCTGGTCCCGACCGATATTACCTACGCCAAGCCAACGTGGCGGATTGTGGCGGCGCAGGACCTGGCCGACGACATCCACGCTTACGTCTCGTATAATCGCGGCTTCAAGTCGGGCGGTTTCAACCCGACGAGCCTGACCAACCCGGCGTCGCGTCCCGAGGTGCTTGACGACTATGAAATCGGCGTCAAGTCGCAGCTGTTCGATAACAAGCTGCGGCTCAACCTTGCCGCATTTTACTACAATTACCGCGACATCCAGCTTCGTTCGACGGCACCACCGGCCCCTCCCGGCGCGTCGTTTTTGTACAATGCCGCGTCGTCGCGCAACTACGGCCTCGATGCCGACTTCGTCTTTGTCCCCGTCCACAATCTGACGTTTAGCGGCGGCTTCGAAATCCTCGATGCGCATTACCGTAACTTCCCGGGTGGCATCATCACCACATTGCGCCCGATCAGCGCGAACGGTACCGGCGGCACGGTCTCGTCGTCGGGTAATCTCGCCGGCTTCCAGCTGCCCCAGGCTCCCAACGTGTCATTCTCGATCGGCGCGAGTTACGTCATCCCGTCATCGATCGGCGAGTTCGAGCTGAACGCCAACGACGGTTACAAATCGAGCTTTGCGTTCGAGTCGGATAATCGCCTGCGGCAGCCGGCCTATCATCTGGTCAACGCCTCGCTGACTTTCCGCCCGACCGACTCGCGCTTCAGCCTGCAGCTGTTCGGGAAAAACCTGAACGGCGTTTACTATTTCACTAGCGTCGCCAATGGTGGCAACAACGACGGCTATCTGCCGGGTGCACCGCGCACCTATGGCATCAGGGCGCGTTACAACTTCTAGACCCGCAAAGGGGCCTCCGATGGCCAAGAGCAGCAAAGTCATCATCACCTGCGCGGTGACCGGCGGCATCCACACGCCGTCGATGTCGCCCTACCTGCCCGTCACCGCGCAGGAGATCGCCGATGCCGCGATCGGCGCGGCGGAGGCGGGCGCAGCGATCGTTCATCTTCACGCGCGCAACCCGGAAGACGGCAAGCCCGACCAGTCCCCCGAAGCGTTCGAGCCGTTCCTGCGGGTCATCAAGCAGCGCAGCAATGTCGTCGTCAATATCACCACCGGCGGCTCGCCAGGAATGACCGTCGACGAGCGCGTCCGCCCGGCCGAACACTGGCAGCCCGAGGTCGCCAGCATGAACATGGGGTCGATGAACTTCGGGCTGTTCCCAATGCTCGACCGCTTCAAGGACTTCAAGCACGCGTGGGAACCGGCGATGCTCGAGTCGAGCCGCGACTTCGTGTTCCGCAATACCTACAAGGATATCCGCTTCGTCCTCGATACGCTTAACCCGACAGGTGCCCGGTACGAGTTCGAGTGTTACGACACCGCGCATTTGCATAACCTGCATTATTTCTACCGCGAAGGCCTTGTCCAGGCTCCACTATTCATCCAGACGGTGTTCGGCCTGATGGGCGGCATCGGCGCGCATCCCGATGAGGTCCTGCATATGAAGCGCACCGCCGACCGGCTGTTCGGCGATGCCTACAACTGGTCGGTGCTCGGTGCGGGTGCATCGCAGATGCGGGTCGCCGCGATGGCGGCGGCGATGGGCGGCCACGTCCGTGTCGGGCTCGAGGACTCGCTGTGGCTCGGCCGCGGACGGCTCGCCGAGAGCAATGCCGCGCAGGTGACGCAGGTGCGCAAGATTATCGAGGGGCTCGGTCTCGAGATCGCGACCCCCGACGAGGCGCGGGAGATCCTTGCGCTCAAGGGTGCCGACCGGGTCGGCTTTTAGCTTGGAAGAGGTGTGTTGACAGCACCGGCGCTTGACCTCGACCTGTTCGCGCCCGCGAGTCTCGCCGACCCCTTCGACGATTACCGGACACTGCGCAATACCGGCCCGGTCGTGCGATTGGTGCGACCCGACGTCTATGCGATCAGCCGCTTCGCCGATGTGCAGAACGCCTTGCGCGCCGCCGATGTGCTGATCAGCGGCGAGGGCGTCGGCTTTAGCGCGGCGTTCAACGCACCCAAGGGCATGAACGTGCTGCAGAGTGACGGTGACATCCACCGCCGCCTGCGCGCCGCGGTCACGCGCCCGCTGACGCCCGCCAAGCTGCGCGAGATCCGCATCGAGCTGAAGGCGCTGGTTAGTGGGCGCGTCGCGACCTTGGTTGATGCGGGCGAGTTCGACGCGATGGCGCAGCTGGCGCGTTTCCTGCCGGTCGAGGCGGTCGCGCACCTTGTCGGGCTGCCCGATGTCGGCCGCGAACGCATGCTCGAGTGGGCCGGCGCGGCATTCAACGTCATGGGCCCGACACTGTACCCCGCCGACATCGCGTCGCTCGGTGAGGCGCGCGTGTTCATGGCTTCGCTGAGCGAAGACACCGTCGCGTCGGGCAGCTGGGCGGCACAGCTGTTCGAGGCGGCGCGCACCGGCAAGCTGTCGCAGCAGGAAGCGATGGCGGCGATCAGCGCTTATGTCATCCCGAGCCTCGACACGACGATCTACGCCAAGGGCCATCTGCTCCACAATCTGGCAAAGTCGCCCGCGCAATGGGCGATGCTGCGCGCCGACCCCGGGCTGATCCCGGCCGCGGTGCTCGAAGGCGTCCGGCACAGTTCGGTGATCCGCTGGTTCTCCCGCGTCGCGCAAGCCGACTATCAGGTCGAGGACGCCGTCGTGCTCGCCGGTGCCCGCGTCATGCTGCTATACGGGGCCGCAAACCGCGACGAGCGGCGCTACGCCGATCCCGACCGTTTCGACATCACGCGCGATGCGCGCGACCATCTTGCCTGGGGGACCGGGCCGCATCTGTGTGCCGGGATGACGCTGGCCCGCATCGAAATGGAAGTCCTGCTCGAAGCGCTGGTTGAAGCAGAGGTCGATATGGGCACCGGCGTTCCACAGCTCGGTACGAACGCTGGCCTGTTTGGCTTTACGTCGTTGCCCCTGAGACTAAGTAGAGACCGACCACAAAAGAGTGCATAAGCGCTACCTCACAACGATGACTCGGTCGCCGAGCTAGCGTTGCTCCCTGCAAACGTCTTACGACCGCCGAAAGGAAGGTAATGTTTGAAATGACGTTCACGAATTGAAACAGGTCCTTGATCTGCAGTCGGAGCTTACCGACCGTCTGCTTATTCGTGAACTTCTCGAAAACTGGGTGCTATGGCGTGATGCAGGCGATTGGGAACGCTTTGCTACTGTCTGGCATCAAGATGGACGCATGAACGCCACTTGGTTTCAGGCGAGCGCCCCGGACTTCATCGCTCGCAGCCGCAAGGCGTTCGAGAATGGTATGGTCGGGCTGCACCTGCTCGGCGGCTCCAGCATCGATGTGCGCGGCACGCGCGCGGTCGCACAGACGAAAATGACCCTGATCCAGCGTGCGCCGCTCGACAGTGTCGTGGTCGACGTCACTTGCCATGGTCGCTTTGTCGATGCGCTTGAAAAACGTAACGACCGATGGGGATTGCTAATGCGGCAGCCTGTGTACGAACTCGACAGGCTTTCGCCGGTTGATCCGGCCGCAACCGTCCATCTTGATGCCGCACTGCTTGCGTCCTTTCCGGAAGGCTACCGGCATCTGGGGTATCTGCAGACCAAATTGGGGTTCGAGGTCAGTAAAAGCCTTCCAGGTACCCGCGGGCCGGAAGTGATGGCACTGGCAGCACGATGTGAGCATTGGCTACTTGGCGGCGAGACCTCGCAGTTACTGGCGTAAGACGATAACGGTATCGAGCTGTGCCAAGCGCCGAGCGGAACGACCAGCTATGCTTTCGGGCCGCCTGCACGGCGTCGCCGCCGCTTCAGGTTCAAGCCCATTCGTTCGAGTTCAGGCATGCCGTCGAACCACTCGTGCTTGAGCGCCCTGCGAGATGAAGCCCAAACAGCGCGAGCAGCGTATAACCAGCGAATAGCATGCGCGCGGACGATCTGTTGATGCAACGCATGCTGCCGCGCGACGCCGCCGGGTTGCAACGCGATATTCTGAAGCGGGGCGATCGGCGGAAGTGGAACCACACCCCACAGCATGATCCGCTTTTGCTTGCGAACCGGCACGCCGGTCGTCGGCGTGCCGGTAGTCTGAGGCGCTGGCGACAGAATATATTCGGGCGGGTTCGCTGAAATCAGCGCCCAACCGGAAAGCGGCAGCAGGAGCATCATGGCGTATAAAATCAGGTGAACGGCGGCCCCGGCGGCCAGTCGGAAGATCCGCGCGATCCGGTCAGCCGAACCAACGCCGTCAACCCCGACCTGTCAGGCTTCCGCAAAGCTGGCGGTAAGCTGATCCAGCATCACGGCTGGGCCGATGAGGCGATGGTGCCGGGCTACACGGCGCATTACTGTATGCAGGTGACCGACCTGCAGGGCGGGCCCAATCCGGTCGCCAAGACGCAGAAATTTTACCGACTGTTCATGGTGTCAGGCATGGACCACTGCGCCGGCGGCTCGGCCCCGGTTAATTTCGGCGCGCTGTCGCAACCGCCCGCGACGCCGGTCACGACATTCTCGAAGCGCTCGACCGCTGGGTTGAACAGGGCAAGGCTCCCGACCGGCTGATCGCCTCGACCAGCAACAATCCGGCGACGGTTCCGCGGCAGATGCCGTTATGCCCGTTCCCAAATATCGCAACCTGCGTCGAGGGTGACGTCAACAGCGCCGCCAGCTTCGCGTGCCGCCCGACCAAGCCACGGGCCGGCAGTGCCTGACCCGACTCGTCGCGGATCACCGCTTCAGCATTGCTGCGATGACCGGCTGCACCTCGTGTCCCGTACGCTCGCAAAGCGTCAGATAGTCCGGGTTATACCAGTCGACCATCGCCGACTGATAACTCGGACGCGCCTTGATCGCGGTGAACCAGCGGCCGAGCTGCGGCCGGCCGGCGAACAGCATCGGCTGGTTCAAATGCTCGATGCGCTGGACGAAAGGCGCGATACCGAGATCGGCCAACGTTAGCCTGTCGCCAGCGAGCCACGCGGTGTATTCCAGCGCCCGGTTCATGTCGCCGAACAGCTGGTCGATGCGGCGCGCCGCCATTGGCAGGCCCGGATTGTCCATACCGGTGGCGAACGCCGTACGCTTCAACTCGCGGCGCGCCTCATCGGGGATAGCGGCGACAATCTGGTCAAGCCGTTCGGTGCCGTTGGCAAGGTACTGATGCCTGAATGAAATCGCCTGACTGAGAATGCCGATCGACCGGAAAACATCATCGTCGAGCTGGCGCGTCCACCAGCGCATTTTCGCACGACCGGCGGCATCGAGTGGCAGCAACTGGCCCGCGCCGCGCGAGTCGGCCAGATCTTCGTTGATCACGGTCGACTCCACCACGACGAGATCGCCGTCGACCAGCGCGGGAACCTGCCCCTTCGGGTTTATCGCCAGATATGCGGGCTGCAGCTGTTCGTCGCCGCGCAGCTTTAAGTGGTGGCTCTCCCACGCAAGCCCGAGCTCGTCGAGTACGATGCGCACCTTCTGCGCGCAGGTCGACATGTCGTTGTGATAAAGCTCCAGCACATCGACCTCCCGGTTCGCTGCCGCGAACACTTTATCTCAAGTCGTTAGTCAGAGATAGTCATGCTGGACAATACAGTCCACGAAGTCAGGCTTACCGTCGAGCGTTGAAACTCGATGTTGGCCCACGGCAACGCGTTGCATGATCTCGTACAACTAAGATTTAGCTTCGGAAATTCCCAATTTGCGGCTTAGCTCACCACGGATCAAAATAACAAGGTAAGCTTGCAGCGGTAGCAGTGCGATAGCCACACTTAGGGTGTTTCAATTGGACGCGCTCACCTTCGAATAATTTCTCGATTTCACGCCTAACGTGCAGTGAAGCTACATCGCCACTGGTGAAGTTCGTAACCTTAGCACCAGTCTGGCTGATCCGGCGCTG
>CAXTTR010000005.1:9513-21917 GCA_964247215.1 uncultured Sphingomonadaceae bacterium | reverse complement strand
AGATGGCGCACCAGTGGTTCGGCGACCTCGTGACGATGGCGTGGTGGGACGACCTGTGGCTCAACGAGGGCTTCGCGTCGTGGATGGCATCGCGGACTTCGAACGCACTCAACCCGAACTGGAACGCGACCAGCCAGACGTTGGCGTTTGCCCGCCAGCAGGCGATGGCGCGCGATGCCAAGGCGACGACGCACCCGATCGTCCAGCACGTCACGACGCCCGACCAGATCAATCAGGCGTTCGACGACATCACCTACCTGAAGGGCGAGGCGGTCATCCGCATGCTTGAGGGCGCGGTCGGGCCCGACGTGTTCCGCGCGGGCGTCCGCCGCTACATGGCGAAATACCAGTACGGCAACACCGTTACCGACCAGCTGTGGACCGAAGTCGGCGGCGCGGCGCATCAGGATGTCGCGCCGCTGATGCACAGCTTCACGCTGCAGGGCGGCGTGCCGCTGATCCGCGCCGGCGAGGCGTCGTGCACCGCTGGAGCGACCACGCTAGCACTGTCGCAGGACCGCTTCGGTCTCGATGCGGCGTCGAAAGCACAACGCACGTGGATCGTGCCGGTCAATGCAGCGGGCATCGACGGCAAGGCGCAACGACTTGACGTAAGCGGCCCCGCGCCAGCAACGCTGCGCCTGAGCGGCTGCGGGCCGGTTGTCGTCAACGCCGGACAAAGCGGCTATTACCGCACACTCTACACCGATGGCCAGTTCGACGCGTTGCGCGCCAGCTTCGGCAGCCTCGGCCTCGACAACCAGCTCGGGCTCATCGCCGACAGCTATGGCTTGGCGAACAGCAACGACGCGCCGATCGAGCGATATTTGAGCCTGATCGGCAGCCTGCCGGCGAATGCACCGCCGCTGCTGTGGTCGATGGTCGGCGGTGAAATGGCTAGCATCGACACGATCCTGAATGGCGCGCCCGAACAGGTAGCGTTCAGGGGAAAAGCGCGTAAGCTGCTGCGCCCGGTCTTCGACCGGATCGGCTGGACACCGCGCGCCGACGACATACCGGCCGTCGCACAGCTGCGCGAGCAGCTGATCCCGCTACTCGGCACTTTTGGCGATGCTGGTGTGATTGCCGACGCCAAGCGCTACGTCGAAGCAAGCTTTGCCAACCCCGATGCGGTGCCGGCGGCGACGCGGCTCGCGGCGCTCGAAGTCTATGGCTATAATGCCGATGCGGCGCAGTGGGACGCGCTGCACGCCCGCGCCAAGGCCGAGAATAGCCCAGTAGCCAAGCAGCTTTACTACGGCCAGCTCGGCAACGTCCGCGATCCGGGGCTGGCGCAGCGCGCACTGGCGATCGCGCTGACCGACGAGGTCGCGGTGCCGACCCGCGCTGCGATTGTCCAGTCGGTCGGCGGCGAGCATCCGGCGATGGCGTTCGACTGGGCGGTGGCGCACGCCGACGCGGTCAACGCCATGCAGGAGTCGAGCACGAAGGCCAGTTTTACGGTCAACCTGGCGTCAAACGCTGGCGATCCTGCGGTCGCCGACCGGGTCGACGCGTTCGCGCTGCGTTCGTTGCCGGAAGCGTCACGCAACCCCGCCAAAGTCGCCGCCGGGACTATCCGCCATCGCGCCGCGTTGCGCCAGCGCCAAGCAGCGGCGATCGGCAAATGGGCGGCGGGCTGAGCGGTTGGATCCAGCCTGCGATGCTGTCAGTGCGCCGCCCCGGCCGGGGCGGCAAACTTCGGCCGCGGTGCCAGCCAGATAAAGGCGCTAGCGACGGCGAACATGAAGCTGGCAATTAGAAAAACCCGGTTGGTTGCCAGCATGACGCTCTGCATCTGCACCAGATTGTCGATCTGCTGTAATGCCTGATCTGCCGATAGTCCGATTGCTGCGAGATCGCTGATCCGTTCCTGAACGCCGTTAAGCAGCCCCGCCAGGTTATCGCGCGCTGATGTCGACGAGTTTTCCCAGTACGTCGTCGAAAGCGACGCAGCGAAGGCGGCCGCGGTGGTCCGCACGAAATTTGACAGTCCCGCCGCTGACGCGACTTCGCTGGGTAATACCGCGCCGAGTGCGATACGAGTCGTTGGTACGAAGAAAAATGGGATGCCGATACCGAGCGCGACCGTCGGCGCAATGATATGCCAGAAGTCGATGTTGGTTGCGAACGTGCTTCGCCAATAGCTGACGATTGCAAACCACAGGATACCGCCTGACGTAAGCGCGCGCGGGTCGACGCGTGTCACCAACTGCGCCACAATCGGCGACATCACGATGGCAAGCACCCCGCCGGCCGAGGCTAGCCCGGACCAGGTGGCGGTATAGCCCATGCTCGTCTGCAGCCAAAGCGGCACCAGCACGAGGCTGGCAAAAAATGCCCCATAGGTCAGCGCCAGCGTCGTCACCGCCACCGTAAACCCGCGGTGCCGAAAGATGCGGAGATTGACGATCGGATCCTCGGCGGTGAGTTCCCAAATCAGGAATGTGACAAAGCCGATCGCGGCGACGATCGCCAGAATGATTATTGTCGTCGAGCCGAACCAGTCGAGTTCCTTGCCCTTGTCGAACATGATCTGCAAAGCACCGACAAAGACAATCAGCAGCACCAGCCCGATATAATCGATGGGCCGCTTGGTAACCGGCGTCTCGCGACTGCGCATGACCCGCCATGCGAAGAACGAGCACACCGCTGCAACCGGCACGTTGATGAAGAAGATCCACGACCAGTGATAATTGTCCGATATCGTGCCGCCAAGGATCGGCCCTACAACGGGAGCGATAACCGTCGTCATCGCCCACAACCCCAGTGCCATCGGCTGCTTCGATGCTGGAAACACCCGCAGCAGCAGTGACTGCGACAGCGGGATCATCGGGCCGCCGCAGGTGCCCTGCATGACCCGCAGGGCTACCAGCACAGGCAACGTCGGCGCAAACCCGCACAGAAACGAGAATAGCGCAAACCCGGCCATTGCCAGCGAAAAGACGCGCACGGTGCCGAAGCGCTGCGCCAGCCAGCCGGTCAGCGGCACGGTGATCGCCTCCGCTACCGAGTAGGAGGTGATCACCCACGTGCCCTGCGTCGGCGACACCGCCAGCGCTCCCGCGATCGATGGTACCGAGACATTGGCGATGGTCGTGTCGAGCACGACCATGAAGTTAGCCACCGCCAATAGCACACCGGCGGCGAACAGCGATGCGCCAGTTAACGGTCCTGGTTCCGCATCGGCAGCAAGCCGGGACGAGGCTGATGTCGAGGCGACCGTCGTGGAGGCTGCGGTCGCCATCTCAGAAAGTCGCGGTACGGCCGACAGTGCGCGTCGAGGTCGTTGTTGCTCCGCTCGCGGCGGTCCTGCCCGACACGTCGATCGTCGCCGACATCGACAGCCCAACGCGCAGCGGATGACGGCGCAGCTCGTCGCGACTAAGCGTAATCCGCACCGGAATGCGCTGCACGACCTTGATCCAGTTGCCGCTGGCGTTCTGCGCCGGAATCAGCGCGAACGCCGAGCCGGTGCCGCCGGCCAGACCCGTGACGGTGCCGTGAAAGACGACGTCGCTGCCGTACAGGTCCGCAGTCAGCTTGACCGGCTGACCGATCTGGACACGGGTCAGCTGGCCTTCCTTGAAGTTGGCGTCGACATAGGCGGTGTCGACCGGCACAATCGTCATCAGCGCCGCGCCGAGCGCCACACGCTGCCCGACCTGGACATTTTTCTTGGAGACGATACCCGCTATCGGCGCACGGATGACAGTGCGGTCGAGATCGAGTTGCGCCCGGGCCGTCGCCGCCTGCGCCGCGCGGATCTCGGGATTACCCTTCGGCGCGCCAGTGATCAGCGCTGCGTTAACGGCCTCGCTGCCCTGCGCCGCCGTGACCTGCGCCGTGGCCTGTGCCCGTGCCGACTTGGCAACCGCCAGCCCCGCAACGGCTGCGGCGTAGCGGTTCTGCGCCTGCGTCAGCTCATCGCCCGATACCGCACCAGACGCGCTCAGCGTCTGGCGGCGCTGCAGATCGACCTGCGCCCGCGTGAAGTCCGACTGTGCACTGGCGATACGCGCGTCGGCCGCCGCGATGTCGGCGTTGCGCGCCGCGACCTGCGCGCCAAGCGCGCGGTTCTCGGCATAATAGCCTGCGACGCGACGCTCGGCCGATGTCAGCTGCGCCTGCGCCTGATCGAGTGCGACTTGCGCGTCGGAGGGATCGAGTTCGACCAGCACTTGCCCGGGCGTCACGGCTTGCGTTTCGTTGACGTAGATCTGCTTGACCGCGGCGGCGGTAAGCGGGGTCACGACAGCGCTATCGGCGCCGACATAGGCGTTATCGGTCGAGACGTAATTGCGCGCGACGAGGAACCAGTACACGCCGTATGCCGCTGCCGCGAGTAGCAGCACGACGGCAAACATCGTCAATAAACGGCGGCGCAGACGTCCCTTGCTGCCGGAAACTGCAGTAGCTACGGGCGCGGCGGCAGGATATGGCGGCGTTGCAGCAAGCGCCTGCTCGGGCGGCAGCGCTTCGGCAACCGGCGTCACCGGGCGTCCATCGCGCAGCGGCAGCTTGGGATCGATATCGGCCATGACGGCGGTCCTCAGTTAGCAGCGAGCGCCGGGCCGGCGGCTTGATAGCCACCCCCAAGCGCCTTGATCAACGCGACATCGAGCGCAAATGCCCGCGCCGACAGGTCGGTGTAGGCACGACGCCGAAGCAGAACATCGTTTTCGACAAGCAGCACCGACTGATAATTGGAAAGCCCGCCGGTGTAGCGCAGCCGTGCGACGCGGTAGGCATCTTCCTCAAGCGTCAGCGCCGAACGCGCCGCGTCGAGCCGCCCGCTCAGCGCGCGCGCGCTCGCGGCCGCATCGGCGACGTCCTGCAGCGCCTTGACGACCGTGCTGTCATAGTTGGCGACAGCCTCGGCATAGTCGGCCTCCGCCCCGCGAAGATTTGCCTTCAGGCGCCCGCCATCGAACAGCGGCAGGCTGAACGCGGGCGCGACCTGACCAATGTCGGACCCCGCCTTGACGAGGTTGCCCAGCCCGAGCGACTGCAGCCCGACGAACGCGACGAGGTTGACGTTCGGGTAAAACCGCGCGCGCGCCTGGTGGATGCGCGCCGCCGCGGCTTCGGCGCGCAAGCGGGCGGCGGCGATCTCGGGCTTGTGACCGATCAGCTCCGCCGCGATCGTCGGCGGCAAGCCGAAAGCGCGCAGCGTAATGTTCGACGGCGGCGGCGTGATCGCCAGCCCGGCATCGGGTCCCGCGCCGGTCAGCGCGGCGAGCGCGTTGCGGGTCAACGCAATCGACGCCTCGATCGCGGCGAGGTCGCCTTGTGCGGCAGGCACGTTCGCAGCTGCGGCCTGCGATTCGGCGCGCGTGTCGAGCCCGCCGGCGACGCGGTCGGTGACCAGCTTGAACGTGTCGGCACGCAGCCTGACCGAGGCCAGCGCGACATCACGGTCGGCATGGAGCTGCGCCAGCTGCGCGTACTCGGACGCAATCGATGTCGACAGCATCAGCACCGCCGCGGCACGGTCGGCAGCCGCGGCGGCGGCATCGCTGCGCGCGGCAGCAGTACCGGCGCGGTTCTTGCCCCAGAAGTCGATCTCGTAGTTGAAGTCGAGGCTGGCCCGGCCATAATCGTTGTAGCCATGCGGGACGAACTCGGCCGGGAAGCCGTTGTTATAACTTTGCTTCGTATAACCGCCTGAGGCGTTGGCGGTCAGCGAGAGCTGCTGCTCGGCGCGGGCTGTACGGACCAGCGCATTGGCTTGGTTAACCCGCGCTCCGGCCGCCGCGACATCAGGGCTGCCCTGCAGCGCGCTCGCGATCAACTGATCGAGCTGCGGATCACCGTAAGCTCGCCACCATTCCGCGTTGGGCCAATCAGCTTTTGCCGGCGTGGTCAGGCTCGCCGCCGCATAGCTCGACGCCGGCTTGATCCGCACCGCCGCATCGCGGCCAGGTGCAACGCATCCGGTGACGGCAAGCACACCAACGAGCGCTGCGGCGAGTGGCTGAAACTTCATTGCAGTGCAATATACTTGACCATACCGTACGGTCAAGTAGAAGGCGCTGGAAAATGTCCACTAACTATTTGCAAGGACCATATAGCTGCGATGGCGAGCGTCTCGAACACCATGGTCCGGCCTACCCGCGACCAGCGCCGTGAGACCATCCTCGCGATTGCGCACGACGTGTTCCTCGAACACGGCTTCGAGGGTTCGTCGATGTCGCAGGTCGCGGCGCGACTCGGCGGCTCGAAGGGTACGCTGTACAGCTACTTCGATAGCAAGGAGGCGCTGTTCGAGGCGCTGGTCGCCGAAAGCTGCGCACAGCGCGGCCCGGCGGTGTTCGACGCTACTGTCGGCTTGCCAATGGTCGACCGGCTGACCGGCATCGCGCGCGCCTACATCGAGCTGGTCGGTTCGGAATGGTCGATCCGTATGCTGCAGGTCGTTGCCGCCGAAGCCCGCCGCCGCCCCGAAGTCGGGCGGTTATTCTACGAATCGGGTCCAGCTGCCGCCGTAAACCGGCTCAGCGCCGAACTCGACGGTTTCGCCGCGGCGGGCCTGCTCCGGTTTGAGGATAGCCGGGAAGCCGCCGAGACGTTTACCATCCTATGCCGTGGTACGCTGCATCTCCAACGCACGCTTGGGCAGGCACCGGTGCCGACGCCGGCGATCATCGAACGTGAGGCGGCGCGCACGGTGAAACAGTTTATGCAACTCTACGGCGTCGGCTGAAATGTGTCGTATCGTTCCACTCGCGCAATGTAGGTGATTGCGTAGGATTTGCTGTGCCATCATCGGCGTATCAGCAACGGAGATCGTTATGGCCGCCCGCAAGCACTTTCCCGACAGCGTCGTCCCGCTGCCCCGCAGCGGCATCGCTGCCAATTTCGGTGCGCTCGTCCAGCCCGCGGCGAACCCCGACAACGCCCGGCTGACATTGCACTTTGCCTTCGGGCCCGACCCGAAAGCGCAGGCGGCGATCGAAGCCCGTGTAGCGCGCGGCGAGGTCGTGCCGCCGGGCGAGCTCACCAGCACTTTCCACGCCGATCCTGCGAAAGTCGCGGCGCTCGAAGCGTGGCTGACCGCACGAGGCTTCCACATCGACCATGTATCGCCCGATGGCATCTACGCCAGCGGCACCGGCAAGCAGGTCGCCGCCAGTCTCGAGGTCAAGCTGGTCGAGGTGACTCGCGACGGCTTCACCCGCGTCGCGGCGCGCTCGGTGCCGAGCCTGCCCGCCGACGTGGGTGCGCCGGTTACCGACATCGGCGGGCTGCAGCCGTTCGTCCGTGCGCAGCGCCACAGCCGCTTGCGCGCGCCGCTCCACGGCAACCGCAGCGAGGTCACCGAGCCGACCTTCGGTTTGCGTGCACAGTCGGTCGCGGTGCCGAACCAGCCGCCCTATCTCGTCAGCGAAATCCGCAAGGCTTACGGGGGCGCGGGCGTCACCGCCGACGGCAGCGGCCAGACCATCGCGATCCTGATCGACACTTTCCCCGACGATGCCGACCTTGCGGCGTTCTGGACCGCGAACGGCCTGCCGGTGACGCCGGCGCGGATCGAGAAGATCAACGTCAAGGGTGGCACGCTCGGGCCGCCGCAGGGCGAGGAGTCGCTCGACGCACAGTGGACCAGCGGCATCGCGCCGGGCGCGACAATCCGGATCTACGCCAGCGGCAGCCTCGCGTTCGTCGACCTCGACCGCGCGCTCGACGCGATCATCGCCGACACCGCGACTATCCCCGGCCTGCGCCAGCTGTCGATCAGCCTTGGCCTGGGCGAAACCTTCCTCGGCGGCCCCGACGGCGAAACCGCGACGCAGCACGCGAAGTACCTCCAGCTGACGGCCGCTGGCGTCAATGTGTTCGTGTCGAGCGGCGACGCGGGATCGAACCCCGACGCCACGGGCCAAGGCAGCGCCGGGCCACTGCAGGCCGAATATCCGGCCGCGGATAGCGCCGTCACCGCGGTCGGCGGCACGACGCTGCAGCTCGCCGCCAATGGAAGGGTAACGTCCGAAACCGGCTGGAGCGGCAGCGGCGGCGGTGCCAGCGCGGTGTTCGACCGCCCGGTCTGGCAGACCGGCAGCCACGTCCCGCGCGGCTCCAAGCGGCTGGTCCCCGACGTGGCGCTCGTCGCCGACCCGAACACCGGCGCGTTTCTGGTGCTGTCGGGCAAGGTCGTGCAGATCGGCGGCACCAGCTGGAGCGCGCCGGTATGGGCGGCGGTGTGCGCGTTGATCAACTCGTCGCGGATAGCGGCGGGCAAGCCGGCGCTGGGGTTCATCAATCCGCTGCTCTATCCGCTAACGAGCGGGCTGCGCGACATCGTTGGCGGCAGCAACGGCGCGTTCGAGGCTGGGGTGGGATATGACGAGGTGACCGGGCTGGGAGTGCCGGATATCGGCGCGCTGGTAGCTGCGCTCGGGTAGGCTACGCGCGTGGCGGCAGCACCTTGACCGGGTCGACCGCCGCCCGCCCGCGCCGCAGCTCGAAGTGCAGTTGCGGCTCGTCGACCGCGCCGGTCGCGCCCGCTCGCGCGATGACGTCGCCCTGCCGGACGTGGTCGCCGCGCGCCACCAGCACCGCCTCGTTGTGCCCATAAGCGCTGACCCAGCCGCCCTCATGCTTGATCAGCACGAGATTGCCAAAGCCCGCGACAGCGTCGCCAGCATACGCCACCACACCGTCGGCCGCGGCGCGAACCGCGGTGCCCGCGCTGGTCTTCAAGTTGACGCCGTCGTTGAACCGCCCCCCCGGCTTGGCGCCGAAGCTCGACAGGATACGGCCTTCCAGCGGCCAGCTGAAATGCGGGATCGGCCCGGTCGGCGGCGGGGCTTGCGCTATTGCGGCTGCGGGCCGCGCGACCGGAGCGCGCGCCACAGGCGGCTTGCTCCTTACCGGTGCCGCCGGTTCGGCTCCGGTGATCAGGTCGTCGATATCGATCCTGAACGCCTTGGCGCGCTCCTCCACGCTCATCGCCGCGACCTCAACGCGCGACGGCAGCAGCAACTGATCACCGATCTCGAGCGTGTACGGCGGCGCGAGGCGGTTGGCGCTGACGACGCGCGGCCAGTCGACGCCGTAAGCGCGCGCGATGGCGATGCCGGTTTCACCCGTACGCACCGTATGCACGCGCCCGGCAGGCAGGATGAGCGCTTGGCCGGGGACGAGCCGTGCAGCGGCCGTGAGACCGTTCGCCGCGATCAACGCGCCGATCGGCACATGCGTGCGCGCCGCGACCTGGCTCAGCCCCTCGCCTTTTGTCACCGTGGTCGACCCTGCGGTGAGCTCGACGGCGTTCGGCACGACCTTGCGCGCTACCCAGGCCGGCTTGGGAGCGGCGCGCGGCGGCACCGCGATCGGCGCTGTAGCGGCGGCGCGGGGCGGCGAGGGCAGCGGCGCGGTTGGCGTCCGGCTGCAGGCTGCAAGGCCGGCCAGCAGCGCGAGCGGCAACAATCGAAGCAGCAGTGGCAAGCGAGCAGTCATGGCAGCGTCTTATCCTGCGGCGGACGCAAACGGAATCGCTATCGTCCCGATCGACGCGCTAACGTGCCGGATGCTCCCGCTCGACGCTGCCCTTCTCACAACCGTCAGCCCCCTGCTCGGCCTTGTCGGCGCAACCATCGGCAGCTTCATCGCACTCGTCTCGCTGCGCTGGCCGCGGCAGCAGCCGTTCCTTGTCGCACGCTCGCGCTGCTCGACTTGCGGCGAGCAACTGCGCTGGTTCGAGCTGCTGCCGCTGCTCAGCTACCTCGTGCAGCGCGGGCGTTGCCGCCGCTGCGGCGCTGCGATTCCGCCGCGGTATCCGCTCGTCGAACTCGCCAGCGCCGCCGTCGGCATCACCGCAGCTGCCCTGACCGGCGACGCGCCGCACGCGCTCGTCGCCGCGATCTTCGGCTGGTGGCTGCTGCTGCTCGCGCTGCTCGACGGCGAGCATTACTGGCTGCCGTCGGCGCTGACGCTGCCGCTGCTCGGTGCAGGGCTAGCCGCGTGCGCGTGGCTCGATCCAGCGCGGTTTGCGGCCAACCTTATCGGCGCAGCGGCCGGCTGGCTCTCGCTCGCGGCCGTCGCCGCCGCTTACCGCTACGGACGCCGCCGCGACGGGCTCGGCGGTGGCGACGTCAAACTGTTCGCGGCGATCGGTGCATGGCTCGGCTGGGACCGGCTCCCGCTGGTGCTGCTCGGTGCGGCGGTGACGGCGCTGATCGGCGCGCTGGTCTGGCGTCGGCGGTTTACCGCGACCGACCGGGTGCCGTTCGGAGTGTTTCTCGCGGCGGCGACATGGGCGGTGTATCTGTGGCAGCCGTGAGCCTCACCCCCGGTCGCGCGCGATGACCACGACCGCCACCCCCGTCGGGCCGCGGCGGCGTTCAAGCAGGCTGGTCAGCCGCTGCGTCGTGCCGCCGATCGTCACCGCCGTCGTCACCGAATAATGGTCCGAGGTGAACCCCAGCCCCGGCGCGACCGCGACCCGCGCCGCAGTGAAATCGGCGGGCGTCAGGAAGCCCGGCCCGGCGCGGCGTTCGATCAGCACGCGTGCGGCGGCCGGGTCGCCGAGCAGCAATGCCAGCAGCGGCTCGCTGACAGTGTTGACGTTGATCGTGGTCGCGCCCGGCAGCGCGGTCAGGTACGGCGCGATCGTCGCCAGCGTCGCCGGATCGAGCCCGGCGCGGCGCAGCTCGCTGATCTGCTGGATCGGTCCGGTCTCGCGCAGATAGCTGGTCAGCGCCGCCGCACTGCCGACCGGCAGCTTCAGCGCCGTCTCCACGCGTGCCGCGGTGGCATCGGCGATCGCGCCGCCGGCGATCAGGCTGTTGACATTGAAGCGCGCCTGCGCGTCCTCGACGTCGAGGCTGAAACGCCCGCCGCTGATCGCCACGTCGCGTTGCGCCACCGCGGCCCACGGCTCCTTATAGTGATCGGTCTGCGGTGCGGTCAGCATGTCGCGGCGCAACGCGGTGATCGCCGACGCCTCGCCGCCGCGCGCCGCCGTGAGCGCCATGGCCGCTTCACGAAAGCGCACGCCGCGCTCGAGCCCGGCGTCCTGCGAGGTCGTCATCGTCAGCAGCACGGCGGCGGCGAACGCAATCAGCGCGAAGACGTTGAGCAGGATCATTGGACGGTGATCGCCGCGTCCGCAGGTTGCGGAGATAGCTGGCCTGCGCCGGGCTGTCCTGCTTGCCGTGCTCCCGCTTGTCCCGGCAGCACTAGCCGCGGCGGCGGCGGTGCCGGGCGCAGCGGCAGCACGACGACCCGCCGCAAGCTCCCGACAGATGCGGCCGATGGATCGCGTGACGAAGCACTTGCCCTGGTTCGAGACGATCCAGCCCCTGAAGCTGTGACATCGATGTCCACCGCGATCGCCGACGGCCACGCCTGCGCCTGTTCGGGCGATGGCGGCCAGCGCTCGCTCCAACCCTTGCCACGGACGTAATATTGCCAGCGCAGGGCAGTAACGCCGCCGAGCAGCTGTTGAACCTGTGCGCCATGATCGAGCGCCCGCTGCAACCCGCCATCGGCTAGCGCGTACCGTAAAGCGCGCGGCCCGGCGGGTGTGCGCCGGGCGAACTCGACGCCGCTGGCGGTGGCGGTCAGCGGCGCGTTCGCCATGCTGCCGAAGTCGTCGGCGATGACGAACATCGCGCGCTGCTCGTCGGCGAGCCGTTCGAGGCGGCCCTGCGTCCCGCGCTGGACGCGCAGCACGCTGTTGAGGAGAGTAACCCCTGCGAGCGCGATCAGGGCGAACAACGCGAGCGCTATGACGACTTCGATGAGGGTGAAGCCGGGGTCGCGACCGAGACCAGACGCTGTCGCTTTAGGAAAACACCACAGCCGCTCATCCCGAGCGAAGTCGAGGGACGCACGATCAAGCGGCGTGCGTCCCTCGACTTCGCTCGGGATGAGCGGGGGTTGAGAGGTGGAATGACTATCGGAGACCACGACATCACTGCAATGTAACGCGCTCATCCGCCCGCGCTGCGCTCGACCACCCGCAACGCACCTCCGTCGACCACCATTACCGCGAGCTCGCGCGCCGCACTGCCATCACGTGCGAACCGCACGGTTCCGGTCACCCCGTTGAACCCCGCCGGAGCTAGCAGCCCATCACGGTCGACATGCCCCGCCCGGCGCAAAGCGCGGGCGATGTTGACGGCATCGTACGCCAGCCCGGCGATCACCCCCGGCGTGTTGCCGTACTTACCCTCGAAGCTGCGCGCGAAGTCGGCAAAGCGCTCGGGGTCGGGCGCGGCAAGCCATGCTCCATCGAGCGCGGCCAAGCCCCGTGCCGGTTGCTCGGTCGCCTGGAGCGTCGCCAGCACCTGGACCCCCGCAGCGCTGAACTCGCGCGCCGCCGCGCCGAGCTGCGGTCCGCCGCCGCTGACCAGCACCGCATCGGGTAGCGGATTGCCGCGCCAGTTCGCCTGCGT
>CAXTTR010000005.1:0-9503 GCA_964247215.1 uncultured Sphingomonadaceae bacterium | reverse complement strand
GTCAGCTCGATGCCGATATCACCCGCGAGCTGGCGCGCGGCGGTGGCTGCCTGTGTCCCCCAGCTGCTCGGATCGGCGATCAGCGCGACCCGGCGGACGCCGCGTGTGCGGGCGTAGGCCAGCACCGCCTCGACCGCCTGGGCCGCAGTTACACCGAACAGATATGCCCGGCCGCGAGCCGCGGCGGCGTCGTTGCTGAACGCCAGTACCGGCACGTCACCCGCGGCCTCGGCGACCGCCGCCAGCTCGCGCGCGTACAGCGGCCCAAGCAGCAGCGGCGCGCCGGCCTTGAGCGCCTGCCGCGCCGCTGCCGCCGCTCCCGCCGCGCTGCCCTGCGTATCGAGCACGAGCAGCGCGTTCCTGCCCGCGTCCTTACCCGCGCCCGCCGGTTGCGCGAGGCCCCCGGCATGCGCCATGCTGCGCCCGAGGTCGGCCCCCTCGCCGGTCAACGGCAGCAGCATCGCGGCGAGCGGCCGTTTCGCGTCGGGGGTGGTGCGGGCGTAAAGCCGATCGAGCGAGACAGGAGACAGCGATGCCAGCAGTCCCAACGGCAAGCCTTGCAGCAGCTGACGCCGGTCCATCTCAGGCGCGCTCGCGGCTGGGAAGGGCGCGGGCTTGGCGATGGCTGATCGCGGTGGGGATCGTGACGTACGCGGCCACCCTGCTGGCGACCTTACCCGCGCGGCTGGTCGTAATGCCCTCCGGCTTCGTGCAGGATGTGGCAGGCACGGTATGGGAGGGGACCGCCGCGCTGACCGGCGGGCATGCGCTGCGCTGGTATTGGTCGCCGCTGGGCTCGCTCGGCAGCGGCTCGGTCGCCGCCGACTGGACACTCGACGGGCCTGACACGGTGCTGACCGGCGTCGGGCATTGGCGGCCGGGCGGCGTCAGCGTCGACCAGGTCGCGGGACGCGCGGGCTGGGCACTGGTCGGACTTGCCGCCCCTGCCCTGCCGCTCACATGCGACAGCGTGCTGACGCTGCGGCACGTCGGCGGCGCGGCGGACCGCTTCGCCGGTGAGGTCAGCAGCACCGCCGGGCACTGCGGCCCGCGCGGCACGGTGCCAACCACGCCGGTGCCGCGGCTGCTCGGGCTGGCGACCGATAACGGGCGCGTGTCGCGGCTCAGCCTGACGCCGTGGAGCGCGCGCAACCTGCCGCTGATCAACGTGACGCTGAGCCGCGACCGCACGCTGATCATCGAGATCACGCCCGCCGGTGCGGCGCAGCTCGGCGGCACACTGCCGCCACGCGGCGCGACGATGGAGATGCATTTGTAGGCGCTCACGTGCCCGCCAGCGAATTGAGGTCGATGATCGGCAGCAGGATCGACAGCACCATCATCAGCACGACGCCGCCCATCAGCAGCAGCACCGCCGGCTCGATCAGCGCCATCAGCGTCGCCGTCAGCGTCTCCAAGTCACGATCGAGATCGCGCGACGCCCTGAGCAGCACCGCGCCGAGCCGCCCGCTGGTCTCGCCGCTGGCGACGATCGCGACCAGCATCGGCGGGAACACCCCGGCGTCGGCCAGCGCGCGGTTGAGGCTGGTGCCCTCGCGTACCCGCGCGGCGACGCCGACCGCCTGCGCACGGACGTAGGCGTTCGGCGTAACGGCAGCGGCGGTGGCGAGCGCATCGACGAGCGGCACGTCGCTGCTGACCAGCGTCGCGAGGCTGGCCGAGAAACGCGCCGCGTTGAGCTGGCGGCTGAAGCTCCCGAACGGCGGCGTCGTATTGAGCCAGCGGTCGAAACGCAGGCGATTGGCGGGCACGCCGAGCCAGCGCCGCGCCAGCATGACAAGCCCGGCGATCAGCGCGACGACGATCAGCCCGTAGTGCTGGACGAAGCCGCTCAGCGCGATCAGCGCGCGGGTCAGGAACGGCAGCGCCGCGCCGTGGCTGACGAACACCTTGACGATGTCAGGGACGACATAGACCAGCAGCGCCACCATCATCGTGCCCGACACCGCCGCGAGCAGCGCCGGGTACAGCAGCGCCAGCTGGAGCTTGTTCGCGGTGCGGTAACGGTTCTCGACGAAGTCGGCGAGGTGTCCGAGCACGTCGCCGAGCTTGCCCGATTGCTCACCGGCACGGACCGAGGCGCGGTAGAACTCGGGAAATGCGGCGGGGTGATCGCCAAGCGCGTCGGCGAAGCTGCGCCCGTCGAGGATCGCGCCGCGGACGTTGAGCAGCAGCGGCGCGGCAGGGCCCACGCCCGCCTGCTCGCCAACGAGTCGCAGCGCCTCCTCGATACGCACGTCGGTCCCCGCCAGCGTCGCCAGCTGGCGGGTGACAGTCGCCAGGATCTTCGGGGTCAGCCGCGCCTTGAACCGTGACACGAGTGTTGGGCGTACCCCGGCGACAACCGGCGCGTTGGTCGCCGCGACCGACACCGGCAGCAGCTCGCGTTCGCGGAGCAGGCGCCGGGCGCTGCCGAGGCTGTTCGCCTCGAGCACGCCGCGTTGCGAAGTGCCGGCGCGGTCAACCGCCTTGTAGGCGAACGCCGCCATCAGTCGGCCTCGCGCACGACGCGCGCGATCTCCTCGACCGAGGTCACGCCATGGGCGATCTTGGCGATGCCGTCGTCGAGCAGCCCGGGAGCCCTGGCGCGCGCGGCGGCGGTCAGCTGCGCCTCCGACGCGCCGTCATGGATCAGCAGCTGCATCGCCTCGTCGACCTCGATCAGCTCGTAGATCGCGGTGCGTCCGCGGTAGCCTTCATTGTGGCACGCCGGGCAGCCAACAGCGCGGTACAGCGGCGCGCCTTCGGTCAGAGCATCGCCGAGCAGCCCCGCCTCGATCGCGGTGGCATAACCGGGCGCGCGACAGACCTCGCACAACCGGCGCACCAGCCGCTGCGCGATCAGCCCGACCACCATCGGCGCGAGCAGGTAACGTTCGACTCCCATGTCGATCAGCCGGGTGATGCTGCCGACGGCCGAATTGGTGTGCAGCGTCGTCAGCACGAAATGCCCGGTCATGCTCGACCGCACCGCCATCTCGGCGGTCTCGTGATCGCGGATCTCGCCGACCATGATGACGTCGGGGTCCTGCCGCAAAATCGCCCGCAGCCCGCGCGCGAACGTCAGCTCGATGCGCGGGTTGACCTGCATCTGGCCGACGCCTTCGAGCTCGTATTCGATCGGGTCCTCGACCGTCATGATGTTGCGCTTGCGGTCGTTGAGCCGGTTGAGCGCTGCGTACAACGTCGTCGTCTTGCCCGAACCCGTCGGCCCGGTGACGAGCACCATGCCGTGCGGCCGCGCCAGCATGGTGCCGAAAGTGGCGACGTCGCGCGCGCTCATGCCGACGTTGGCCAAGTCGAGCTGCGTCGCATCGCGGTCGAGCAGCCGCAGCACGACGCGCTCGCCGTGCTGCGCGGGCAATGTCGAGACACGCACGTCGATCTCATGCCCGCCGACGCGCAGGCTGACCCGGCCGTCCTGTGGCACACGCTTCTCGGCGATGTCGAGCCGCGCCATGACCTTGATACGGCTGATCAGCAGCGGGGCAAGCGCGCGCGCCGGTTCGATTATGTCGCGTAGCACCCCGTCGATGCGGAAGCGGACGACGCAGCGCCGTTCCTGCGTTTCGACGTGAATGTCCGACGCGCCGTCCTTGACCGCCTCGAGCAGCAGCGCGTTGATCAGGCGGATGACCGGCGAGTCGTCACGGCTGTCGAGCAGGTCGTCGACCGCCGCCGCACTGTTCGCCAGCGCATTGAGGTCGGTATCGGCGGCGGCGGCGAACCCGGCCGCGTCGCTCGCGGTGTCGCGGTATTGCGCGCGCAGCTGCGCCTCGAAGGCGGTGTCGGTGACGGGCGCGAACGCCGCCGGGCCGCCGACGCGCTGGACTTCGAGCAGCGCTTCGAGCGAGGTCGTGACGCGGTGACTAATGTGGCCATTGGCGCGCAGCACGCCGTGACGGCGCGCGAAGCCGTACGGGAGCAGGCCGGTGGCGGGTGCGGCGGGGAGGTCGAGGTCGTCCATCGAATTCTTTACACCTAAGCTGATGCTGCCAACCTCAACCCGCTGCCCCAGCGCAAGCTGGGGCCCATCGTCGAGCGAGTGACGGTCCTGCCCGGAGATGCGCCCCAGCTTGCGCTGGGGCAGCGGGGGGAGTTGAAATCAATGCCATAGCGGCGATCAGGCCCTCACGACTTCAACGTCAGCTGCACAGTCACCACCCCCGGAGCCGGCCGCCGCTCGATCTTGATCGCCGCGACCGTCAGCCCGGCATCGCGCTCAAGGCCCGCCAGCCACTCGGTCAGTTTGTCGAACGGCACTTCCTCAAGCGTCACCTCGGTTCGCGCCCCCTGCGGCTCGAGCCTGCGAATGGTCAGCCCCGTCCGGCTGGCGCTGTCGTTTATCACCGTCGCTGCCGAGACGCGGCGGGTTGCAGCAACACGCGCCACATCGGGTCCAGCGACGCGCAGTTGGGCGATCAGCGCGTCATAAGCGTGGATGTCAGCGGCTGCCTTCGCATGTGCGCGCGCCAACGGTTGCCAGACCAGCGCCCACAGCAACGCCGCCGCAACAACGGCCGCGAGTGCTGCAAGCAACCGGCGCTCGCGGACGGTGCGCTGCGCCAGCCAGCGCTGCGCCCCGTCACGCAAGGGTTCCAAGCGCGATGTGTCGATGTCGGGCAACCGCGTCGACAGCTTAGGCAAGCGGCTACCCAGCGTGGCGGCTGGATTGGATGATCTCGGCAATCTCATAACGGGCCGTCGGAGACGGTGAACGCCTGCGTCGCCCGGCCGCTCTCCGACGTCGCCGGACCGGCGTCGGCGCGCAGTCCCCCGGCGATCAATGCCGCCTGCGCGCGCTGCAGTCCGGCGAGATCGGCCGCCTCGAGGTTGAGCGTCAGCGCCGCGTCACCATCACCGAAGCTCATCGAGTCGACCGCGACCGTGTTCGCCAGCGGGGCGAGCGCGCGCGACGCCCGCACCAGCACCGGGAGGAAACGACCGCGTGCAGCGTTGCCTGGCGCCGGCAGCAGCGCCGCGACAGAGCCCGCGAAGTCGCCATCGGTCGACGTGCCCGGCAGCACCGCCTGAACCATGACTGCCGCCTCGCTCCGGCGATGTTCGGCGAGCCGGTGCAGCACCAGCGTGTCGGCGGCGGCGATCGCACCGTGCGCCAGCACGCCCGTCAGCACAATCAGCCCGAGCCGTCGCAGCAGCGGCGATACCGGTCGCGCGCGGTGCGCGAACTCGCCCTGACGCAGGTCGAGCGGCGGCCGTAGCAGGCTCGGCAACGCGACTGCCGGGCCGCTGATCGCCGCCGTGTCCAGTGGCGGGAGCAGCAACATGCCGTCCGCCAATGCACCTTTGGCGAACAACGGCTCGCCGAGCGAGCGGCACGGAAGCTTGCCGCCCGCCGCCCACACCGCTTCGAACTGCCGGGCTGCAACCGCAAAGCCCGTGCCCGCGTCCGTCCGCACCAGCACGCGCTCGCCGCGCCGGGCCACCGACCAGCTGCCCGCATCGGGGGCGGGCAGCGCCAGCGCGTCGGGCATCAGCACCGCGTCGCCCAGCCCCGCGGGCGCAAGCCGATCGAGCCACCCCGCCATGACGCTGCGCCGCACGACCCCCGCCAGATGCACCCGCGGCGCGACCTCGGCACCGAGCGCGACGTGCACCACGCTCAGCGGCTCGGCGATACGGTCCTCGATCGCATACGGCAGCGCCGCGGCGCGCGCCGCCCGCGTCGCCAGCGGCAGCTCGACGATCAACGTCAGCACCGCCTCGCTCGGCACCAGCACCGTCGGCGGTCCCGGCGCGTGCGCATCGACACAGGTCAGCACCGCGCCGTCGAGCCACCACAGGCCAGTGGCGGCGGGCACCCCGGCAACCGGCTCGTCCACAGGCTCGCGAGCGACGCCTGACGTGTCGGGCACGGTTGGCGCAACAGGCCCCGGCGTTGGCGCACCCTCGCCGGTGATCAGCGGCCCGTCGGACACCAACATAGTCAATGGTTCAGCCGAAGCCATTTATATCCATATCTGCCCGGTTGGTCGTGACGCATCATATTCTTTTACGTCCGCAACCGTATAAGGGCGTATGGAATTACGTTCAAATACCCCTAAGCGGCGCGGCTCGTCGCAAATTGGCTTCCCCGTGTTCGCCCCCGATGCCGGCCTGACGCTGATCGAGATGATCGTCGTGCTGGCGATCATCGCGCTGGTCGCGGCGCTGATCGTGCCGAGCGTCATCGGGCGCCCTGACCAAGCGCGGGTTACCGTCGCCAGCACCGACATCCGCACGATCGGCGCGGCGCTAAAGATGTACCGGCTCGATAACGGCAATTATCCGACTACCGAGCAGGGCCTCGCGGCGCTGGCGCATGCCCCGACCAGTGGTCCGCCCGCGCCGAACTGGAACCGCGATGGATACCTGCCCGAGGTTCCGACCGATCCGTGGGGTCACGCCTATGTCTATCGCAGCCCCGGCAGCAACGGCGACTTCGACCTGCTGTCGCTCGGCAAGGACGGCAAGCCCGGTGGCGACGGGCTCGATGCCGATATCGGGAATCCGGGCAGCACGGGCACTGCAGCCATCGGCTCCACGGCGGTGACCCGTTGATCCAACGGTTAAACCGCGATGCTGGGTTAACGCTCATCGAAATGCTCGTCGTGCTGGCGATCGTCGGCATAACCAGCGGCATGACCGTGCTCAGCCTCGGCAGCGGCAAACGCCCGCTCGGCAGCGAGGCGGAGGCGCACGCCCTGGCGAACCAGCTCCAGCTTGCCGCCGACGAGACGCTGCTCGGCGACCGCGCGCTGTCGCTTGCGGTCGATCCGCACGGCTATGCAATCGTCGCCTGGGACGGCGCACATAAGCGCTGGCAGCCGCTGCAGGGTGACGGGTTCAGCGGGCACCGCGAGCTCGCTTCGGGACTGCAGATCGCGCCCGCGATGAGCAAGCCGATCCCGATCGAGTCCGGTGGAACCGGCAATGCAATCGACGTCCTCGTCGGCGGTAGTCCCGACGGCACCGGCGCGAGCAGCACCAGCCGCAGCGGCTGGCGGGTCAGCTTCGATGGACTGACAGCCGCCGTGACTCCGGCCAGCGCCGCTGCCCGCTCGCAACCGGCGGCGCTGTGAACGACCGCGGCTTCACCCTTGTCGAAGCGCTGGTGGCGCTGGTCATCATGGGCATCGCCGCTGCCGGGCTGTTGCGCGCCACCGAGGCGCACGTCGACCGCATCGCCGGGCTTGAAGCACGCGCCGCCGCGCTGTGGGTCGCGGAAAACCGGCTTGCCGAACTGGCGCTCGCCGACAATTGGCCGCCGGAGGTCGATATGCTCGGACGGCGCTGGCGGATCACCGATCACCGTGCACCGGGCAGCGACCCCGATCTCGTCAAGGTCGATGTCTCCGTCGCCGAGGTGAGCACCAGCGGCATTAGCAGCGGTGCGCGCCAGCCAAGCAGCGTGGTCACGCTCTCAGCGTTTATTGACACCGGCGCGGCCGGCGGGGTGACGCGATGAGGACCCCCACTCAGCGCCCGCTCGCGCTCGGCGTGGACCTCGCGGCAGTGCTTGTCGCCGGCTCGGTCGCGGTCGCACTGGCGGGGCTGACGTGGCACGTCCTCGGCCACACCGGCGACCGCGGGCGTGTCGTCGCGGCGGTGTCGCCTACGGCAGCCGCACCGCTAGACCTCACTCCCGTCACCCAATTCGCGCCGTTCGGCGTCGCCGTCGCCGGACCCGCGCCGGGTGTGGCGGGCGACCCGGCGGCGCTCGGCATGCAGCTGCGCGGCGTACTGCTGGCGCGTCCGGCCAACGCCTCGACCGCACTGATCTCGACGACCGGCGCTCCGGCCCAAGCCTATGCTGTCGGCGCGACGCTGCCCGGCGGCGCGGTCCTCGACGGCATCGAATACGACCTCGTGACGCTACGCGTGAACGGCCAGTTGCAGACGCTGAGCTTCCCCGCCAAACCCGGCGGCAGCAGCGCGTCGTCGCCGCTCGCGCCGGGGCCGACGCCGGTGGCCGCCGCGCCGAACGCCTCGCCGCTCGAAACTCTGCGCGCGCGCGTCAACGACAATCCGCGCGGGCTGCTCGACAGCCTCGGCGCGACCGCGACGCCCGAGGGTTACCGCGTCAGTTCGGGCGCGTCGGAGACGGTGCGCCGCCTCGGGCTGCAGCCGGGCGACATCGTCGAAAAAGTTAACGGCGTAGCGCTCGGCGACGTAAACCGCGATAAGCAGGTTTTCGATGCCGCCGTCGCCGCGGGGTTCGCCCGCGTCGATGTCGTCCGCGACGGCCAGCATCTGGCGCTGTCGTTTCCGCTGCGATGAAGGGAAAGCGTTTGAGCGTGGGGACATACCGGCGGCTCGGGGGAGCCTTGCTGCCCGTCATATTAGCGTCGGCGGCGCTGCTGCCGTGCGTGGCGCTGGCGCAGAATACGCACGTGCTGCCCAGCGCCGTCCCGCCGCCGGCGAGCCAGCGCTCGTCCGCGCCGTTCGCATCGCGCACGACGACGACGACCACCACGCGCACGGGCCCGGCCGGCGACATAATCGTCAACATGCGCGACATCGACATCGCGCAGGTCGCCGAGCAGGTGTCGCGGATCACTGGCCATACGTTGATCCTCGACCCGAGCGTCAAGGGCGTCGTCAACGTCGTCTCGGCCGAGCCGCTGAGCCCGAGCGGCGTCTGGGACCTGTTTCGCTCGGTGCTGCGCGTCTATGGGTTCGCGGCGGTCAAGAGCGGTGCTGCATACCGCATCGTGCCGCAGGCGTCGGCGGTGCAGACCGGCGGTGAGGCGCGGGGTCCGGTGCGCTCCGCCGACGTCATCACCCGCGTCATTCCGTTGCGTAATTTGCCCGCCGATGCCGCGGTGCGCGCCTTCCGCCCGCTGATCGCGTCTTTCGGCAGCCTCGAGGCGCTGCCCAACCCGAACTCGATCGTCGTCACCGATTATGCCGAAAACGTGCGGCGGATCGAGGCACTCGCCGGACAGCTCGACCGCGGCGGCGGTACCGGCTTTCAGGCGCTGCGCCTGCGCTACGCCAGCGCCGCCGACGTCGGCCCGGCGCTGCAGAAACTGTTCGGCGAGGCAAACACGCCTGGCGCGCCGCGCATCGCCGTCGACGAGCGCAGCAATACCGTGCTGGTCCGCGGTGACGCACGCACGCTGGCGCAGGCGCAGCAGCTCATCGGGCAGCTCGACCGTCCCGGCAGCAACGTCATCACGACGCGCGTCTTCCGGCTGAACTTCAGCGACGCCGAAACCGTCGCCGACATATTGCACGGGCTCAACGGCGACCAGGCGGCTGCGACCAACCCCGTCGCGCGCAGCCTGACGCGCTCGCGGCTGAGTACCGGCAGCAGCGGGTTCGGCGGCGGCGGGCCGAACAGCGGACTCGGCGCAGGCGGCAACGGTTCAACCTTCGGCGGCGCGAACGGCGGGGCCAACGTCGGGGCGGGCGGGGCCAGCGCAGCGCTCGCGGGCCTTGCCAGCGGCGGCACTCCAGCGCTCGGCAGCGCGCTCGGC
>CAXTTR010000004.1:7357-21956 GCA_964247215.1 uncultured Sphingomonadaceae bacterium | reverse complement strand
ACGCCAAGCCGATCGCCGCCATCATGACCCGGACCATCTCGGCCGCCGGCATGGATTGGGGGCTGCTGGCGGCGGCCGGCGTGCTGACTCTCGTGCCCGGCGCGCTGGTGATCTGGTTCGTCGGGCCGCTGGTGGCAATCGCCGGGCATGTGCCGCTTGGCAAGATCGTCGCGCGCGCGGTTACCATTGCCGTGCTGCTGCTGGCGTTCGCGAGCGTGTGGGGCTTCCGGCGCTGGCGCACAGCGCGGCGCAACAAGGCGATGGTCGACGACCTGGCCAGCGCGCCGCCGCCGTCGACGCCCGAGGACGCCGACGAAGACGTTGCCGCGATGAACGAGCGCGCCGCGTCGGCGCTGGCTTTGATGAAGACGACGCGTGTCGGCAAGGCGAAGGCGTTCATCTACGAGCTGCCGTGGTACATCATCATCGGTCCGCCGGGCGCGGGTAAGACCACGGCGCTGCAAAATGCCGGGCTCGATTTCCCTGTTGCACAGTCGCTCGGCGACGGTCCGGTGCGCGGCATCGGCGGCACGCGCACGATCGAATGGTGGTTCACCGACCGAGCCGTGCTGATCGACACCGCCGGGCGCTACACGACGCAGGACAGCGATCCCGTAGTCGACGGCAAGGCGTGGAGCGGGCTGCTGGCGCTGTTGAAGCGGCATCGGCCGCGCCAGCCGGTGACGGGCATCCTGGTTGCGATCTCGGTGACCGACCTGATCGGGGCCGACGAAGCGGCCGCGATCGCCCATGGCCGCGCCATTCGGCAGCGGCTGAACGAAGTGCAGACCGCGTTCGGCGTGCGGACACCGGTTTATGTCGTGCTGACCAAGCTCGACATGCTCGCGGGGTTCACCGAGTTCTTCGACGACCTGCCGCAATCCGAGCGCGAGCAGGTGTGGGGCGGCACGCTCGATTTCGACGTCGCGACGGGCCGCAACAAGGACCCGGTCGACGACGCGACCCTGGGCCGCTTCTTCGACGGTCTGCTGCAGCGCCTCGACGAACGCCTGCTGCTACGGGTGCAGGCCGAGCCCGACATGGCACGGCGCGGACTGGTGTTCGGTTTCCCGCAGCAGATCGCGACGCTGCGCGCACCGCTGCTGGTGCTGCTCAAGATCGTCGCGCGCGAGACCAAGTTCGAGCCGACGCCGCTGGTGCGCGGCTTTTACCTGACTTCGGCGACGCAGTTCGGGCGGCCAATCGACCGGCTGATGAGCGCGCTGTCGGCGCGCGTCGGGCTGCCGCTGGCGACGCCGCCCGGCGACGGCCCGCGCGGGCGCAGTTACTTCCTCCACGACCTGCTGACGCGCGTGGTGTTCGCCGAAGCAGCAATTGCCGGGCGCGATCTCAAAGCCGAGCGCCGCCGCCGCGCGATCCGGCTCGCGGCGCTGGCCACCGCCGCTACCGTGCTGGCCGCGATGACGGTGCTGTGGACACTGTCGTATCTGCGTACCTCGGCGCTGATCGAGCGGCTCGAACAGCGCGCCGGTGTCGTCGAACGCGACGCCGCCGCACTCGGCCGCGGTCCGATTGCCGACGATGACGTGACCAAGCCATTGAACGTGCTCAACGAAGCCCGCGCACTGCCGTTTGCGAGCACGGCGGCGGCGGCCGACCGCTCGCCGGGCTTCGCCTGGGGCATCGGGCGCGAGAAGGCGCTGCGGCCGCAGGTCGACGGGACCTATGTCAACCTGCTCAACCGGCAGCTGCTGCCGCGCCTGCTGCTGACGCTCGAAGGCGAGATCGCCAAGCTCAACGCCGCTGGCGATGCGCCAATCGATAAGCTCAAGACCGGCCGCGCGCCCGACCCGCGGCCCGAGATCTACAACCGGCTGCGCGTCTATCTGATGCTCGGGCGCGCGCCGGGAGCGCCGCTCGACCGTGCCGCGATCACCGCCTATTTCGCCGATCGCTGGGCCGACGCCTATCCGGCGGAGGAACAGGGCGACACGCGCGCGCAGCTGACGGCGCACTTGAACTCGCTGCTGGCGAATCCGATCACGCCACCCAAGCTCAACGGGCCGCTGATCGCTGACGCGCGCGGCCGCATCGGCACGCTCGGGCCGGGCGAGCGCGTCTATGTGCGGATGCTCGCCGACGAGCGGCTGCGCGAACTCGCGCCGTTCGCTCTTACCGACGTACCCGGCATCGCCAACGCCCGGCTGTTCACGCGCAAGTCGGGCGTGCCGCTATCGGCCGGTGTCCCCGGCATGTTCCGCCACGGCAGCTTCTATCCAACGGTCGTCGCCACCATCGGGCGCTACGCGGCGGAGTCCGCCGACGAAGGCTGGGTCACCGGCGAGCGTTCGGGGCCGACCGGCGGCGTCGGCCGCATCAAGGACGCGCTGCTGACGGCCTACCTCGCCGATTTCACCAATCGCTGGGACGACTTCATCGACGACATCGCGGTCAGTGGCGAGCGTCCGATCCGCGACCGCATCCAGCTGGCGACGCGTCCGCCGTCACCGGTGCGGTCGCTGTTCAACGCGCTGGCGAATGAAACCAACCTGACGCCGCCGTCGCTCAAGCAGGGCTCGGGCTTCCGTAACGCACTCAACGTTGGCTCGCTGTTCTCGCGCAACATCTACCGCGGGCTGCAGCGCGGCAACGCGGTCAACAGCGCCGTCCAGAATGGCCCGCCGCGTCCGCCGGGGCCGCTCGACGAAGTCATCGAGCATTTCGCGTGGCTCCGTGACATGATACCGGCGGGCGGTTCGGGGCCGCTCGACCAGGCCCTTGCCGCGCTGGGTGAAGTCGGGAGCGCTGGCGGGGCAGCGTCGGCGGCGGCCGGGCTCGGCAGCGCGTCGCTGCAGCAGCAGAGCTCGGCAGCGGCGATGGCGGCGACCGCCAAGCTCGGTACCGTCGCCGGCACACTGCCGCCGCAGGCTGGCGCGCTGTTCAACGGCTTCGTCAAAGCCTCGACCACGCAGCTGAACAGCGATGCGCGCGCGGCGGTGCGCGACCAATACGGCGCCGAGCTGCTTCCCGAGTGCACCTCGATCGTCAAGGGCGGCTATCCGTTCGCGGGAACGCCGGCGCGGCAGGTCTCACTCGATGATTTCAGCCGGTTGTTCCGGCCGTCAGGGCTGCTCGACACCTTCCAGAAGACGACGCTGGCGGGCCAGATCGATACCGGGGCGGCGCGCTGGACGCTTACGCCATCGGGCAAGGCGCTTGGGCTTAACCCGAGCGCGGTCGAGCAGTTTCAGAGCGCGGCCAAGATACGCTCGGCGTTCTTCCGGCCAGGCGACATCCGGCCGAACGTACGCTTCACCGCCGAGCTCGTCCGCCTGACCGGCGCACAGTCGGTAACGCTGACCATCGACGGCACGCCCGCGACGTTCACCGCGGCGGGAGGCAGCCCGGTCGAGCTGCGCTGGCCGGGTAGCATGCCGGGCGCGTCGATCGCCGTCCAGCACAGTCCTGCGCCCGCCGCGCCGGTGCCGCCACGGAGCTGGCCAGGCGATTGGGGAGTTACCGCGATGATGCACGACCTCGGCGGCCGCAGCGCCACCGACAGCGGCGTGACGCTCACCGACAGCGACGGCGGCGCAACAGCGGTCATCAGGCTGAAGACCGCGACGGAAAACCCGTTCGCCAGCGACGACCTTGCCAAGTTCAAATGTCCGGTGAAGCTGTGACGGTCACCGTCGGCTTCTTCGGCAAGCTGCCGGCGCACGGGGACTTCGTCCGCCGCGGGCTGCCGAGCAGCGTCACCAAAAGCCTTGATGACTGGCTGCAGGCCGAGTTCGCGCGCAGCAGCGATCCGGCAGCGGCGATCGCGACGCTCAAACCGGTGCGCTTCGCCAGCAGCTCGGTCGTCGACCGCGAACTGGCGCTCGGCACGATGATCGAGAGCGTCGACCGTGTCGGCCGCGCTTATGTGCTGATGGCGCTGCGCTTGTCGCCGCATCCGTCGCGGGTGTTGCCCGATCCAATGCCGCCCGCATGGGACGACTGGTGCGGCCGCGCCGAGGCGCTGCTGATCGCGGCGCGTAACTCGGACTGGACCGCCGACGCTACGCAGGCCGCGCTTGAAACCGCGGCGCGCGCTGCCGTCGTGGCACTTACCCCGCCCGCGCCGTACGTCGTGCCTCAGGTACTCGCGCCGATGACGGTAAGCTGGCGGTCGTCGGTCGACAGCGGCGCACGGCGTGTCGACCGCACCGACGGCCTGCCGCGCGACGACGCATTCGACCGCTTTCTGGCCCCAGTGGAAGACTGATCATGCCAGCCAACAACCTCCGCTTCGAGAGTGCCAGCCGGACCGATGTCGGCAAGGTCAGGACACTCAACGAAGACCGCTTCGTCGACCGGCCCGGGATCGCGCTGTGGGCGGTCGCCGACGGCATGGGCGGGCATCAAGCGGGCGAGGTCGCGTCGGGCATGCTCGCCGACGCGCTGGCGACGGTTGAGACATTCAACTCCGGTTTCGCCTACCTCGACAATGTCCAGGACGCGATCGAGCGGGTCAACCGCGCGCTGGTCGCGCACGCGGCGATCTCGGCTCCGGGGACCGTTATCGGGTCGACGATCGTCGTGTTGATCGCCTACGCCGGACATTACGCCTGCCTGTGGGCGGGCGACAGCCGCGCCTACCTGCTGCGCGGCGGGCGGTTCGAACAGATCACCCGCGATCACTCGATGGTACAGGAGCTGATCGACTCAGGCGCACTCGCACGCCGCGACGCCAAGAATTATGGCCGCTCGAACGTCATCACGCGTGCCGTTGGCGTCAACGACCGCCTGGCACTCGATCTCCACCAGGGCCCGATCGCCGACGGTGATATATTCCTGCTATGCTCCGACGGGCTGACCAACATGATGGACGATCATGAGATCGCCAACGTCATCACGACGTGCAAGCTGCCGGTCGCGGCGCAGGCGCTGATCGACACCACATTGGCGCGCGGCGCGAAGGATAATGTTACTTGCGTGCTGGTCCGCGCCTACGGCGAAAGCGACGACACGCTCGACATTTAGGCGTGCTTGATGCCGAACAGCTTCCTGAGCGAGATGCGGTGATGCGCTGGACGGCAGACGCCCGGCGACGGGCGCTGCCCCGCTGCACAGGACGGTAACGCCTTGGCAGCCGCGCGACTCCGCGCGGCTGCAGCTTTGGTACGAAGCTTCTGGAGCACCTCGATCTGATGCGTATACTGCCGGGTAAGGCAGGCATTGTCCTTGCACCTGTCGCGGCGCTTCAGGAAGCCGGCCTGCTCGCGCTGCGCTTTGGCGATCAGCTTGGGATCGCCGTCGGTACCGACACCGATGTACAGGTCATGCACCTGCCGGCGGAGCGCGCTCAGCGCCGGGCTGGCGCAGACCGCTGCCTCGGCCCGATTGGTGAGATCGCACGGCGGCAGCGGCGTAACCGCCGCGGGCTTGCGAGCGGTGGCGAACACAGTGTTCTCCGGCTGCTCGTTGCGTTGCATGGTCGCCACACGCCGATCAGCAGCCGCCGGACGGCGATCGGCGAGTGCCGAGCGGCGGTCGGCAGCGTTGGCGCGATGTTCGGCAGCCGCGTTCCGCTCAGGAACAGCCGTGTGGCGTTCGGCAGCTGTCGTACCGTGCTTAACGCTCGCCGTGGGTCGCTCGTTCAGCGCGACCTGCGAGCGTGCGACTGCCCTGGTCTCGGCAGACTTCGCCTCGACCGGGCGCGAAGTGTGTGCCGGAGCTGTCGCAGATTGGGCGACCGCAGGACCGGCCGATTTTGATCCGATGACGGTATCGGACTTTTCCGGTGCCGTAACCGCCGTGGTCACCGCTTCGACCGCGGCGGGAGCAGACGCTACCTGGCTCGCGGCGGGGGCCGATGATTGCACGACCGAACTCGTTGGCGGCGCTACGGGACGAACAACCGGTGCTGTGACCGCGACCGCTGCCTTGGGCTGAACAGCTGCCGTGCGCTCTGGCGTTGGAGCGTTCAAGCCGCTGCTGAACAGATATGCCATCGTGCCGACGAGAACGGCAACAAGCGCCATTGCAATCGCCCAGCCCCGGACGGCCAACGGCGGCTTGGGCTTGGAGGCCGGTATCGGCGTCGCGCTACCCTGCGGCTTCGAGCTGTACGGACCCGTCGCGGCCTGCGGTCTCGCCGCCGATGGCGACACAGCTTCCGGCGCTGTCCGCTGGATCGGCAGTGTGTCGTCGACGCGCGAGCGTGGTGTTTCCTGAGGCCGTTCGAACGGCGTCCCGACCAGCTTTGCTGCCCGTTGCGCCCGCCAGTCGTCTTCGTTTGCCATTCGCGCTCCCCTGAAAAGGCATAAACGTTACCAGCGGCGAAACGGTTGCGACAGCGGTCAATTGGGTTAGAACCAAATTCAGGACGCTACCCACGCTTGACCCCGGCGATGCCTGCTCGCTGGCCAATCGCGACATCACGCGCAAGGAAAGACTACATCGATGACCAACGGTGAGCAGCTGACGCGGGTGCAGGGAATGACGATCGTACGGCCCGACGGCTGGCACGATAAATCGATGCTGATCCTCGATGCCGATACGCCCGGACCCTCAGGCATCACGCCGAACCTCGTCGTGACACGTGAAACCGCCGCCGAGAGTTTGCCCGTCGAGCCAGTGGCGCGGCTCGAAGAGTATGTCGAGCGTCAGCTCGCGCAGATGCAGCGCGCGCTGGCGGGCTTCGTCGTCGTCTCCCGGCGGCACGCGACAGCCGCCGGAACACCCGCCGAGTTGCAGATCGACTGGACGTCGGACGGCACGCCGCTGACACAGTGGGTGGCCTATGCCGTCGCCGGTGCGGACGCGCTGACGGTCGCGACTGCAACCGTCGCACAGGGCGAGTTCGCCACCATGGAGCCGGTTTTCCGCTCGATGCTGCAGAGCTACCGGCTGAGCTGAGCCCGGCGGGCTTGGCTTTTTGCGCCTGTGGACGTCAGGCCAGGATGTTAACCGCCCGCGCCGCGACCAGCGCCAATGTCAGCAGCGAGATCGCTGCCTCGACCATCATCAGCAGCTTGGCCCGTGCCGTCAGTGGCAGCGTGTCGGTGGGCGAGAACGCCGAGGCATTGGTGAACGCCAGATAGAGATAATCGACAAAGCCCGGCGACCAGTTTGCATACTGCTGCGGCTGCTGCATCTGCGGGAACAGAAAGTCGTTGACCTCGGTGAGCACGATGCCGCGTGCCGCCGGGCCGCCGCGGTCGATGCTCCAATACCATAGCGCAAAGGCGATGACGTTGGTCACCCAGATGTTGAGCGCATCGAGCAGCAGCGTCTGACCCGACGCGCCGACGTGCCCCGACAGCAGCGCGCGCACGAGTAACAACAGCGCGCCGAAGTTCATCAGCGTGACCAGCGCCGTCAGCCCGACCGCGGCCTGCCGGATCGCCAGCCGATGCCTGGCGATGACATGCCAATGCTGCGCGGTCGTCGCCGCCCGCACCCGCGCCTGCGTCCACGCCGTCGCCATCGACAGCGGGATCAGCAGCACCAGTTCGAGCACCGGGCCAAGCCAGCGCGGTCCGATCGACAGCCGATTGATGATCAGCAGCTGCAGCACGGCAACGAGCGCCACCGACCCGCGCGCCAGCCAGAAGTCGAGCGCGTGCGTGTGGATGGCTTTCAGCTTGGCGTTCACGGCGTGGTTTTCGAAATCATGGCCGCCATTAGCCTGTTGCGCGCCCGACGGACAGCATTTCGCATTGGGCAGATCGGGTCGATTTCAATCAAATCCGGTTGTCACTCCCCGCGAGGCTATGCAAACGCGATTTGCCGCGCACACGAATGATCATAGTTGCACCTGTCTATGGCCGGAGTATGCCTGCCGCATGAAGATGCCGGTTCCAGATGCAGCGCTGATCGCTGACCGCACGGCGCTGATCCTTGGCCTGCGCGCCGCGCTGCCCGACGGCGTCATTGAGGATGCTGCCGAGCTTGCTGCATACTCGTGCGACGGGCTCGCGGCGTATCAGCAGCTGCCGCTCGCGGTCGCGCTGCCGCGCTCCACCGCCGAAGTCGCCGCGGTGCTGCGCTATTGCCATGCGGCCGGTCTCAAGGTCGTGCCGCGCGGCTCGGGGACGTCGCTATCGGGCGGCGCGCTGCCGCTTGCGGACGGCATCATCCTCGGCATGGCGCGGTTCAACCGGGTTCTCGAAATCGACTACGCCAACCGCTGCGCCGTCGTGCAGCCCGGAGTCACCAACATCGCGATTTCGCAGGCCGTCGCCGACGCGGGCTTTTATTATGCTCCCGATCCATCAAGCCAGATCGCCTGCTCGATTGGCGGCAACGTCGCGGAGAATGCCGGCGGCGTCCACTGCCTCAAATACGGCATGACCAGCAACAACCTGCTCGGCGTCGAGCTGGTGCTGATCGACGGCACCATCATCCGGCTCGGCAGCCGCGCGCTCGGCAGCGCGGGCTACGACCTGCTCGGCATCGTCTGCGGATCCGAAGGGCTGCTCGGCATCGTCACCGAGGTCACCGTGCGAATCTTGCCCAAGGCCGAATGCCAGCGCGCGCTGCTGCTCGGGTTCGACACGGTCGAGGATGCCGGGCGCTGCGTCGCCGCGATCATCGGTGACGGGATCATTCCCGCCGCGCTCGAAATCATGGACCGGCCGGCGATCCACGCCGCCGAGGCTTTCGTCGGCGCGGGCTACCCGCTCGACGTTGCGGCGCTTATGATCGCCGAACTCGACGGCACCCCCGAGGAGGTCGATCACCTGATCGAAGTCGTCGGGCGGCTGGCGCGCGACTGCGGCGCAAGTTCGGTGCAAGCTTCCGCGAACGATGTTGAGCGCACGTTATTCTGGGCCGGGCGCAAGGCGGCGTTCCCCGCCGTCGGGCGGCTCGCGCCTGACTACTATTGCGTCGACGGCACGATCCCGCGCCGGGCGCTGCCCGAAGCGTTGACACGCATCGCCTCGATCGCCGCGCGCCATCGGCTCAGCGTCGCCAACGTCTTCCATGCCGGCGACGGCAACCTGCACCCGCTGATCCTGTACGACGGCAACATCGCCGGGCAGCTCGAAGCGGCGGAAGCAGTAGGCTCGGAGATCCTCGAGACCTGCGTCGAACTCGGCGGCGTGCTGACCGGCGAGCACGGTGTTGGCGTCGAGAAGCGCGACCTTATGCTACGCCAGTTCAGCGCCGTCGACCTCGCACAGCAGACCCGGCTCAAGTGCGCCTTCGACGACCGCAACCTGCTCAATCCGGGCAAGGTGTTCCCCGAGCTCTGCCGCTGTGCCGAGATAGGCCGCGTCCACGTCCACGGCGGCGCGACACGCTTCCCCGAACTGCCACGCTTCTGATGCCAGAGGCGTTGCGGCCGACGACCACGGCGGCGGTGGCGGCGATCGTCGGCGACGCGTGTGCGGCGCGCACCGCGCTCGAAGTCGTCGGAATCGGCACGCGACGCGGCTATGGCGGGATCGTCGAAGCCGGCCGCGTGCTTGACCTGTCGCGGCTCGCCGGAGTTGTCGACTACGACCCTGCCGAACTGGTACTGACAGTCCGCCCCGGCACGCCCATGCGCGAGATCGCAGCGCTGGTCGCCGGAGCGGGCCAGCACATCGCGTTCGAGCCGCCCGACATGGCTCCGCTGTGGGGCGGTCCGGCCGGCGGCGGCACCATCGGCGGCGCGCTGGCCCTCGGCCTCGGCGGCGCGCGGCGGCTGAGCGCTGGTGCACCGCGCGACCACTTCCTCGGCTTCGAGGCGGTCAACGGCTCGGGCGAGGTCTTTCACGCGGGCGGCAAGGTCATCAAGAACGTTACTGGCTACGACTTGCCCAAGCTGATGGCCGGATCGTTCGGCACGCTCGCAGTGCTTACCGAGGTCACGGTCAAGGTCTTGCCTGCACCGCGTGCGTCGGCGACGCTGGAGGTGGCCGGGCTCAGCGACGCGGCGGCGGTGGCGGCAATGGCGGCGGCGCTCAACAGCCCAGCGGTGGTGACCGGTGCGGCGCATCTGCCTGCTAACATCGGCAACGAGGGCACGGCATCGACACGGCTCCGGCTTGAAGGTGTCGCGGTCGCTGTCGATGCGTACGCCCGGCAGCTGTCGCTGCTGCTGGCCCCGTTCGGCCGTGCCGAGATGGTCGACAGCGCCGCGGCCGTAGCGGGATGGCACGCTATTAGCGCCGTCCACCCGTTCGCCGGAGACGGCGATATTGTCTGGCGCACCGTTTTGCCGCCAAGCACTGCAGCCAGCTTCGTCGCCGCACTCGACCCGGAAGCACAGCCGCGCTGGTACTTCGATTGGGGCGGCGGGCTGGTCTGGCTCATGCTGCCGCCTGCCAGCGACGGTCATGCGCCGATGGTGCGGCGGGCACTCGCGGCCACCGCCGGAGCCGACGGCCACGCGACGCTGGTCCGCGCGCCTGACGAGGTGCGCCGCAGCCACCCGATATTCCAGCCGCTCGAGCCCGGACTGGCAGCCCTGAGCGAGCGCGTCCGCGCGCGCTTCGACCCGGCAGGCATTCTGAATCCGGGCCGGATGCTGGTGAAGGAGGCCGTCCGTGCAAACTGACTTCACCAAAGCGCAGCTGGCCGATCCGGCGACCGCGACGTCGAACACGATCGTACGCAAATGCGTTCACTGCGGCTTCTGCACCGCGACCTGCCCGACGTATCTGCTGCTCGGCGACGAACTCGACAGCCCGCGCGGGCGGATCGTGCTGATCAAGAACATGCTCGAACAGGGCGGGCCGCCGGCCCCGTCGACAGTCACGCATATCGATCGCTGCCTGAGCTGCCTGAGCTGCGTCACGACCTGCCCGTCGGGGGTCGACTACATGCACCTGATCGACCACGCACGGGCGCATATCGACGAGCATTATCAGCGCCCGTTGGGCGACCGGTTGCTGCGGGCGCTGCTCGCCAAGGTACTGCCGTACCGCGGCCGTTTCCGCGTCGCGACGGCGCTTGGGCGGCTGGCGCGTCCGCTGGCATCGCTGTTGCCTGCGCGGCTCGCGGCGATGGCGCGCATGGCTCCAGCTACGGCGGCGTGCCGTGATGCGAGCGATCGGCCGGGGGTGTTTCCAGCCGGGGGCGTCCGCCGCGCTCGCGTCGCGCTGCTGTCAGGCTGTGTCCAGCCACTGCTACAGCCGTCGATCGACGCCGCCGCGATCCGCCTGCTCAACCGCCACGGCGTCGAAGTGGTGATCTCGTACACCGGCTGCTGCGGCGCGCTCGCGCATCATCTCGGCAAGGCCGGCGATGCACACAGCCGCGCCAAGGCCAACATCGCTGCGTGGGAGCGCGAGGCCGACAGCGACGGACTCGACGCGATCATTGTCACCGCGTCGGGGTGCGGGACCATGGTCAAGGACTATGGCTTCATCTTCCGCGATGACCCAGTCTGGGCCGCGCGAGCCGCGCGCGTCGCCGCGCTTGCCAAGGATGTGACCGAAATTGTCGCTGAGATCGGCCTGCTGCCGCCATTAATCGCGACGGGGCAGCCGGTCGCCTATCATTCGGCCTGCTCGATGCAGCACGGCCAGGGGTTGCATCGCCAGCCGCGCGAGTTGCTGGCCGCAGCTGGTTTCATCGTGCGCGAGATCGCCGAGCCGCACATCTGCTGCGGCTCGGCAGGCACCTACAGCCTGCTGCAGCCCGAGCTGGCCGGGCACCTGCGCGACCGCAAGCTCGCCCACATTGCCAAGCGCGGCCCCATGATCGTCGCCACCGGTAACATCGGTTGCATCACACACCTGGCGGCGGGCGGTGCCCCGATGGTGCACACCGTCGAGCTGCTCGACTGGGCTACCGGCGGTCCGCGCCCGGCGTTGCTCGACCGGATTTCGTAGCCGACGCGGGCAGCTCGTAAGTCCGTAGATCCAGATTCGACTGTCATCGACACTCGTATACGGACAGGCTGAGCATCGACCGGGTGACTTCGCTCAGTCCCGCCGCTCCTCATGCGCGAGCAGCCAGCGCTTGCGTTCGACGCCGCCGGCATAGCCGGTCAGTGCCCCGCTCGCGCCGATGACTCTGTGGCACGGCACCACGATGCCGATCGGGTTCGAGCCGTTGGCAAGTCCGACCGCGCGGCTCGCTCCGGGGTTGCCGAGCTTGGCGGCGAGCGCCCCGTAGCTGGTCGTCGCGCCCGGCGGAATGGCGCGCAGCGCCGCCCAGACGCTGCGCTGGAAGGCGCTGCCGCCAGTTGCCACGGGAACCGCGTCCAGCGCGGCAAGGTCGCCGGCAAAGTACGCATCGAGCGCCCCGGTGAGCGCCGCTGGAGCCGGACCTGGGAGCAGCTCGAAGCTGCCATAGTGGCGCGCCAGCAAGCGCCGCATGCGCTCATCATAATCGGCGAAATCGAGCGCCCGGAGCGCACCATCACCATCGGTGACGAGCAGCAGCGTCGCCAGCGGCGCGGCGTATTCGGTCAAGGTCAGTCGCATGATCGCTCCTTGTATTATCCGCCGGCGCCGCCGTGCGCCCGGTGTTTCGCCGTGAACCGCGGAGAAGGCTTCGTTGAAGCGGCGGACGCTGCCAAAGCCGCTGGCGAGCGCGACCTCGCCGAGCGGCAGGTCGCCCGCGTCGATCAGCGCCACCGCCGCGGCTAGCCGCTGCGCCTGCGCGATTGTTACCGGCGATGCACCGACATGGCAGGCGAACAGGCGGCGCACCTGGCGCTGGCCGAGCCCGAGCTTGTCGCCGAGCGCTTCACCCGTTGGCGCGCCATTATCGATGAGCGTCAGCGCGCGCCGCACGCTCGCGGCGCTGCCTGCCCACGCGGGCGAGCCCGGCTCCGCATCGGGGCGGCACCGCTTGCAGGCGCGAAAGCCCGCCGCGACTGCGTCGGCGGCGCTCAAGTAAAAACTGCAGTTTTCCGGCTTGGGCGGGCGCGCCGGACAGACCGGGCGGCAGTAAATGCCGGTTGTCTTGACGCCGGTATAGAAACGCCCGTCAAACGCGCGGTCGCGGACGAGGAGGGCAGCGTAGCAGGTGGCGGGGTTGGGAAGCATGCGCGTGATCTAGCGCGCTCCACGGACGAAGTCTGGCGGTTTTCGGACGTGGTTGGCAATGCGGAGCCGCCTGCCCCCTACCGACGCTTCTCCTGCACCCGCAGGCTGCTGCCATCCGGCAGGCGCACGAGGACATGGTCGCTGAAGCGGTTGATCACCGGCGCTTCGACATCGCGGCTGGTCACCGAGCCGGTGCGGTAGTCGGTTTCACGGAAAGCAACGGTACGATAATCACGGGCACGGAGCGCGGTCTCTTCGGTGCTGAGCGCGGGCGCTGTGTCCGAAGGGTTCGCGGCGAGCGGCGCGGTGGTGGTCATGCCGAAGCCCTCGAATAAATAAGCCCGGGGCGGCGAACCGCCCCGGGACAGGATCAGCGGCGAAAGAAGCGGCGCTGGTTCATCGGCGGGTTCACCGTCTTCTCACGGAAGACGATGCGGCCCTTGTCGAGGTCGTAGGGGGTCATCTCGACGTGCACACGGTCGCCGACGATCGAGCGGATGCGGTTTTTGCGCATCTTGCCCGCCGTATAAGCGATGATCTCGTGTTCATTCTCGAGCTTGACCCGGAACCGGCCATCGGGGAGAATTTCCGCAATGGTGCCTTCGACTTTAAGCGCTTCTTCTTTTGCCATATAGGCTTAAACCATCTGCAGATTGACGGCCGAGCTGCGGCCCTGACGATCGTTCTCGACGTCGAAGCTGACCTTCTGGCCCTCGTTGAGACCGTTCAGGCCCGAGCGCTCGACAGCCGAAACGTGGACGAAAACGTCCTTCGATGCGCCGTCCGGAGCGATGAAGCCGTAACCCTTGGCGCTGTTGAAAAATTTGACGGTACCGATCGCCATGTAGAAAGTCCTTAGATAGTCGTTCAGGTCCGCGCGCGAATTTGCACGCGAACACCTGGGCAGCGAGTGACGAAAGAGGTGCGCGAAGCGCCGCGATCCGTAGCTAGCAACTTCGGCTGCGTGGTATATGCGCGCGATTGCGAAAAAAAGCAAGGCGCGGTTACCGGACCTGTCCGCCGGCACCAAGCAGAGAAGTTATATGGCCGAAGTCTTCAAAATACTACGCGATGACGAGTATCGCCATTTAATCAGCGACGGCCGCTATATCGGGTCGGAGGCAGACGTCCGCGACGGCTTCATCCACCTCTCCGCCGCGGATCAGTGGGAAGCGACCCGCGCCAAGTGGTTCGCCAGCGACGACGAGCTCTGGCTGATCGGCATCGATGCTACAGCGCTCGGCACCGGCCTGCGCTGGGAGGTGTCGCGTGGCGGCGTGCTGTTTCCGCACCTCTACCGCGCGCTGCTCGCCAGCGATATCGTCAGCGCACGGCAGTTGTTCAGGGCGGCTTAAGTCACCATCTGCAAACAGCAGTACCGCAATGGGGAAGCAATGCGCCTAGCTAGATCGATCCGGACCGTCGCACTTGTCGCGGGCAGCGCGCTCGCGGGGCTCGGTGTCGCGCTCGCCATCGAGACCGGCACCGGCCACGTGCCCGTCGCGGCCGAAGTCGTCGCGCCGCCGGTCGCGGTCGCACTTGAGCGCAGTGTGCCCATCAGCGCCGGGCAGCTTCAGCTGTCGTTCGCACCGGTTGCCAAGCGCGCCGGTCCGGCAGTCGTCAACGTCTATTCGGCGCGGGTCAACCGGACGCGCGCGACG
>CAXTTR010000004.1:0-7347 GCA_964247215.1 uncultured Sphingomonadaceae bacterium | reverse complement strand
GATGGACGACCCATTCTTCGGGCAGTTCTTTGGTGGCGGCGCGCCGCAGCCGCGTGTCGAGCAGTCGCTCGGCTCGGGCGTGATCGTTCAGTCGAACGGGCTGATCGTCACCAACAACCACGTCGTCGCCAATGCCGACGAGATCCTCGTCGGCCTCGCCGACCGCCGTGAATATCGCGCGCGCGTCGTGTTCGCCGATGCGCGCAGCGACTTGGCGCTGCTGCAGATCGACACCAAGGGCGTGCGGCTGCCGACCATCCCGCTCGGTGACTCTGACCGCGCCGAGGTTGGCGATGTCGTGCTGGCGATTGGCAACCCGTTCGGCGTCGGGCAGACCGTCACGCACGGCATTGTCTCGGCGGCAGCGCGCACCGGTGTCGGTGTTTCGGACTATCAGTTCTTCCTGCAGACCGACGCGGCGATCAATCCGGGCAACTCGGGTGGCGCACTGCTCAACCTGCGCGGCGAACTGGTCGGCATCAATACGGCGATCTACTCGCGCAGCGGCGGCTCGAACGGCATCGGTTTCGCCATCCCCGCGAACATGGTCCGGGTATTCCTCAACGCTGCTGGCACCGGCAAGCTGGTGACCGGTTGGATCGGCGCAGAGGGCGAGACCGTCACCGCCGACAGCGCGCGGCTGGCCGGACGTGACCGGCCCGGCGGCGTGCTGGTCACCGACGTGACGCCGGGCTCGCCCGCCGCGCAGGCCGGGGTACGGATCGGCGACATCCTGCTGACCGTCGACGGTAAGGACATCGCCGACCCTGGCATGCTGCGCTACCGCATCGCGACGCAGGGCGTCGGCACGCGGCTGACCGCCACCCTGCTGCGCGCCGGCCGCGTCGAGAACGTCGCGATGACGCTCGCCAAGCCGCCCGAGAATCCGCCGCGCGCGCTGACGCGGATCGGCGGCAGCAATCTGCTGACCGGCGTGACGGTCGGCAATCTGTCGCCCGCCTTCGCGCAGGAGATCGGCCCGGGGCTGCCCGAGCGCGGCGTTATTGTGACGGCGGTCGCACCCGGCGCTCCGGCAGCGCAGCTTGGGCTGCTGCAAGTCGGCGACCTCATCGAAGCGGTCAACGGCACCGTCGTTCACAGCACTATCGACGTCGGTAGCGCGGTCCGCAGCGGCGCGCCAAGTGTGCGCTTCAACCGCGGCGGGCAACGCGCGGAATGCGGCGTGACCGCCGGCGGGCAAATCGCCTGCCGTAGCTGAAGGTGGTTTCGCTCTTTAGCTGAAAAAGCCTCTCCACCCGCTCATCCCGAGCGAAGTCGAGGGACCTGCCCGGAGATGGTGCGTCCCTCGACTGCGCTCGGGATGAGCGGGTGGGACTTGGGACGAACGGGTGAAGTATCGACACCAGCGTGGACGTGCTATGCTGAAACTCAGCTAAACTGCCCGGCCTAGGCAATGATATCCGGCACCAGCATGTCGTGCAGCGTCTCGATCTCGTCGCGCAGGCGCAGTTTCTGCTTCTTCAGCCGCGCTAGCTGGATCTGGTCATGGCCGGCCATCTCACGCAGCACGTCAATCGACGCATCGAGATCGCGGTGTTCCTGCCGGAGGGCATCGAGCCGGGCGCGTACGTCGAAGTCGTCCACTCGCTCCTCCCGGGCCGCTATCTGCTACTCGTCGCGCGTTACCTTTTCGACGCGCTCGTGGCGCTCCTGTGCCTCGAGTGTCATCGTCGCGATCGGCCGCGCCTCGAGCCGCTGCAGCGAAATCGGTTCGCCGGTTACTTCGCAATAACCATAGTCGCCGGTCTCGATCCGGCGCAGCGCCGCGTCGATCTTGGCGATCAGCTTGCGCTGGCGATCGCGCGTGCGGAGCTCGATCGACCAGTCGGTCTCGCTCGACGCGCGGTCGTTTACGTCGGGCTCGCGCAGCGATTCCGACTGCAACGTGGCGAGCGTCTCGCGTGCCTCGCGCAGGATATCATCTTTCCAAAACAGCAGCTTGCGTTGGAAGTAATGAAGCTGCAGCGGGTTCATGAACGGCTCGCCAGCACTTGGTGCATAGCTTTCAGGGAATTCTATTTCGGCGACCGCCAGCCGTACGCTGTCGTCACCAACATAGTCGAGACCGCCGGTTCCGGTCGCATGTTGCGGCATCTATTGTCCTCCCTCCCGGACCGGCGTTGCGCGACGCCGACCTGCATCAGCACCACACACCGCGACCCGCCCCGCCTCACTCGCCGCCTGTTTCGGCGGCTTATAGGCAAGCGATCTAGGCTGAACAAGAGGGCTGACACAAAGCCGCGACACGACCGTATCGCCTGCTTAAACCGGCCTAATCACAGCGACGATCGGATCGCATACATCCTGCTGCAAGCGGCTGGTGACAGCGATCAGCGGCTCGACGACAGTCGACATCCAGAACGCGTTGGCGTGGAGCAGGTGCGCCGCGTCGACCATGATTCCGACATGGCCCGGAAAATAGACCAGGTCACCACGCTGTAAGGGACCGCTTACAGCGTCTGCAGCGAAGGCGGCACGCTGGTCACCGGTATCCCGCGGGCAATCGAAACCGCAGGCGTGCAGTGCCGTCTGGACCAGTCCCGAACAATCGATGCCATCGCAGGTCCGCCCGCCCCACAGGTAGGGGGTGCCAATGAATCCGAGAGCGACATCGACCGGACCGGTGCCGAGCTCTGTTTGTGCGGTTAGATGCCGCCGATGGACAAAGCCGCCACTGTCGAGTTCGTAAAAGTCGCCCTCAGCGCTGCTGATCGCGAGCGGCGAGCCAAGATAGAGCCGGTGAAGCAGCGGCGACTTGATGTCGGGCCGGGTGAATACCAGCGCAGCAGGCTGTCCGATCCGATACTCGGTGGAATAGACCGTCGTGGTCGGCACCCCGACCGACGGTCGTGACAGCGCGGTATCGGGAGTCCAGCCGCAGTAGTTGTCCCGAACGAGGCAGACGCGAACCCAGTCGCCAGCCCGGTCCGAAACTTCGCAGACTTCCCCGAACAGGATCTCGCTTACCTGCTCGCCGTCACGAGCGGGAGTGTGGCGAAGCGGTGCCTTGGCGAGCCTGCACGTCCAGGGGCCAGGCGCTACCATGCAGCAGCGTCTGCGAAGCGCGAGCGCCTAGTGGGCAGCCGCTCGCTGCTTCGGCTCTTCGATGTCGGTCTTGGTGACCAGTTCGGAAAACTCCTCGAGAAACGCCGTACCTGACTGCGTCCGCTCGACAAAGATGTTGCGCAAGTCGCTGTCATCCTTCTGCCGCCGCAGATAACCAAGCGCGCCGAGCGTGTTGAGCGCGCGCGTTACCACCGGCTTGGAGACTTTGAGCTGCCCCGCCAGCCCGCGCACCGTGTGCGGACCAGGCACGAGGTAGACAATCATAAGCAATGCCATCTGCCGGTTGGTCAGATCGGGCCGAGCCGATTGGACATAGCCAATCAAGGTATCCATCCACGCCGACAGCGGCTCGAGAGGCTGCTCCGGCCGCACCATCATACGCATAACACAACCTCGCCACCGTCGACCGACACTGACACCGGAGTAACTTATTCCGCCATCCGCAAGTGAAACAATCGGTGTGAAGATTTCGTTGCATGGCAAAGTCAGCCGATAACAATTAAACGATGTAACGCATGCGTAACATCATCCAGACAGCATGCAAAGTCATCGCGGCACCACCTTTGGGCTGCCCGGGCTTGGCAGTTGGCCTCCAGGCGTAAAGGTCAAAGTGCGCCCAGTTCATCGTTCTCCGAACGAAACGATTAAGGAACAATGCCGCAGTAATGCTTCCCGCGAAGCTGCTTTCGCCTGAGTTGTTCAGGTCCGCCACCGAAGACTTGAGCATATCTTGATATGGCAGCCAAAGCGGCAGTCGCCACATCGGATCGCCGGCGGCAGTGCCCGCCGTCAGCAGCTCGGCCGCGAGCGCGTCACTGTGTGTGAATAGCGCTGGCAGGTCCGGCCCGAGCGCCACTCGCGCTGCCCCGGTCAGTGTTGCGAAGTCGAGCAGCAGCTCGGGTTGGTCATCCTGCGCTAGCGTCAGCGCATCGGCAAGAATCAAGCGGCCCTCGGCATCGGTGTTGCCGATCTCGACGGTAATCCCGGCGCGCGTGGCAATAATATCGCCAGGCCGAAAGGCGTTGCCGGCGATGGCATTCTCGGCCGCCGGAATAATGAGCCGCAGGCACACCGGCAATCTGGCCTGCATGATCAGCCGGGCCAGCGCCAGCGCGTGCGCCGCGCCGCCCATGTCCTTCTTCATCAGCGCCATGCCGCTGCCGGTCTTGATGTTGAGGCCGCCGGAGTCGAAGATGACGCCCTTGCCGACCAGCGTGACCCTGGGCGCGGCGGTGTCGCCCCAGCGCAGTTCGATCAGTCGCGGCTCGCGCGCCGCAGCGCGGCCGACAGCGTGAACAGCTGGGAAATTAGCGTCGAGCAGCGCCTCGCCAACGATCACCGTGACCTTCGCGCCGAAGCGCTCGCCCTCTGCGAACACTGCTGAAGCGAGCTCCTCAGGTCCCATGTCGTTTGCGGGCGTATCGACGAGGTCGCGGACGAGCGCGGTCGCTTCGGCGAGGCGAGCGGCATCGGTCACCATCACGTCATCCGATACCAGCAGCACGCGCGGTACATGCGCCGGCGGCTTGCTGCGGTAGCGATCGAAGTGATGCTGCGCCATCAGCCAGCCATGCGCGGCAAGACCGGGCTGAGCGTCCAGCAGCCGATAGGTGCCGCCCGGCAGCTTGGTTGCCGCGCTTGCAAGCGCCCAAGGATCGTCGAACCCGGCAGGCCCGTCGCCAATGACTGCGCTCCAGTCGCAATCGGTGCCAATCGCATCTGTAGGTAGCAACGCCCCGGGCACGATAGCCAACTCACCCGGCTCCGCCTTGAAACCGGTCGCCGCAAGCCACCTTTGCACCGCGGCCGGTTGTGCTGCGAGCCAGCCGGGCAGCGCCGCCGCCGTGAGTGATCGCAAGCCGTGCGCTGGCTGCCCTTGATCGGCCACCAGCAGCGCCGCGAAGTCGGTCATGCGGGCACTCCCAGCAGGTCATAGTCGTCCGCCGCTTCGATCAGCACCGGAATGATGTCGCCGACGTGCAGCCCGCCCGCGTCGCGCAAATGCACCTGCCCGTCGATCTCGGGCGCATCGGCGTAGGACCGCCCCGACGCACCGCCGTCGTCGTCCACCGCATCGATCAGCACCGCCAGCGTCCGGCCAACCTTGGCTTCGAGCCGTGCCGCCGAGATCGTCGCCTGGGCCGCCATGAAGCGGTGCCAGCGTTCCTCCTTGACGTCCTCGGGTACCGGGTTGGGCAGCGCGTTCGCCGCCGCGCCTGCCACCGCCTCGTACTTGAAGCAGCCGACGCGGTCGAGCTGGGCGTGCTCCAGCCAGTCGAGCAGATACTGGAAATCCGCCTCGGTCTCGCCGGGAAAGCCGACGATGAACGTCGAGCGCAGCGCCAGATCGGGCACCATGGCGCGCCAGCCGCGGATACGGTCGAGCACCTTCGCCTCGTTCGCTGGCCGCCGCATGGCGCGCAGCACCGACGGCGACGCGTGCTGGAACGGAATGTCGAGATACGGCAGCACCAGCTTGTCGCGCATCAGCGGAATCAGGCTGTCGACGTGCGGGTATGGGTAGACGTAGTGCAGCCGCACCCACGCGCCGAGCTGCCCGAGCTCACGCGCCAGATCGGTGACGTGCGCCCGCCGCGAACGGCCGGCGAGCATCGACTCCGCATGGCCGATGTCGACGCCATAGGCCGACGTGTCCTGGCTGATCACCAGCAACTCGCGCGTCCCTGCCGCGACGAGCTTCTCCGCCTCGCGGATAACGGCGTTGGCCGGGCGGCTGACCAGATCGCCGCGCAGCGACGGGATAATGCAGAATTTGCAGCGGTGATTGCAGCCCTCCGAGATCTTCAGATAGCTGTAATGCGGCGGGGTCAGCTTGACCGGCGCAAGGTCGAGGTACGGTGACGCCACCGCCGGAGCCGCGGCATGGACGGCGGCGACGACCTGCTCATATTGCTGCGGCCCGGTCACCGCGAGCACCTTCGGGAAACGCGCGCGGATCAGTTCGGCGTCGTGTCCGAGGCAGCCGGTGACGATGACGCGGCCGTTCTCGGCGATCGCCTCGCCGATCGCCTCGAGGCTTTCGGCCTTGGCGGTGTCGAGAAAGCCGCAAGTGTTGACCAGCACGACATCGGCGTCGGCATAGCTGCCCGACAGCCGGTAGCCGTCGCTGCGTAATTGACTGAGGATGCGTTCGGAATCGACCAGCGCCTTGGGGCAGCCGAGCGAAACCATGCCGACCTTGGGGCTGAGCGGGAGGGTAACTGTCATAGGGTGCTGTAGAGACAGACTGTCGGCATTTCTACCCCTGTCCCTCTATCTTCCCCTCTCCCGTAGAGAGAGAGAGGGGAAGTTGCAGCTAGACACGAAATCTTCTGCCGCTTACCCAGCTTGTGGCAAATTACACGGGGTCCCTATGCTCAAGCCGCTGTCGCTCGCCGCCGCCCTTCTCGCCACCGCGGCCACAGCGCAGAACACCGGCCGCCTTTCCACCGGCGTCACCCCGCTCGCCTACACGATCAGCGTCGATCCCGACGCCGCCAAGCTGACCTTCACCGGCTCCGAGACGATCCGCATCAAGGTGGCCGCGCCGACGCGCACGATCACGCTCAACGCCGCCGACATGACGATCAGTGACGTGCGGCTGGACGGCGTGAGCGCCAGTGTTACGCTCGATACCGCAGACGAGACCGCGACCTTTACATTCGCCGCCCCGGTTGCAGCGGGCGAGCATGCGCTGACCATTGCCTACGCCGGCAAGATCAACCGCTCTGCCACCGGCATGTTCGCCATCGATTACGACAACAAGGACGGCAGCAAGGCGCGGATGCTGGTCACGCAGTTCGAGCCCGCCGACGCACGGCGGTTCGCGCCGATGTGGGACGAACCCGGCTTCAAGACGCCGTTCACGCTGACCACCACCGCGCCGCAGGGTCAGACCGCGTTCTCGAATATGCCGGTCGCGAGCCACGGCACCGGGCGGACCGGCAAGCCTTACACGACCTTCGCCACCACGCCGAAGATGTCGGCGTACCTGCTGTTCCTCGGCATCGGCGACATCGAGCGCAAGACCATCATGGCCGGCAAGACCGAGATCGGCGTGATCACCCGGCGCGGCGTCGTCGATCAGGGCGACTATGCGCTTGCCAGCGCCAAGCGCGTGCTCGCCGCTTACAACGACTATTTCGGCGTGCCCTATCCGCTACCCAAGCTCGACATGATCGCCGGGCCGGGCAGCAGCGCGTTCTTCGGCGCGATGGAGAATTGGGGCGCGATCTTCTATTTCGAGCGCATCCTGCTGGT
>CAXTTR010000003.1:15152-25141 GCA_964247215.1 uncultured Sphingomonadaceae bacterium | reverse complement strand
GTGCCGAGCACGAACAGCCCGCCCGCCGCGAGCACGGCGTCACGCTCGACGGCGATTTCGGTCTTGATGCGCGCAATCGCGGTGGTGCGCTCGTCGCCCTCGGGCATACCGTCCAGCTCGTCAGCGACGCGTGCCTCGAAGTTGCCGCCGAGCTGGATGTCGGTGCCGCGCCCGGCCATGTTGGTGGCGATGGTGACGCCGCCGAGCCGGCCGGCTTGGGCAACGATGTGCGCTTCCTGCTCGTGATAGCGCGCATTGAGAACGGTGTGCTCGACGCGTTCCTTTTTCAGGAACTCGCTCAGCAGCTCGGATTTCTCGATCGATACGGTGCCCACCAGAATCGGCTGGCCGCGCGCGCTCGCCTCGCCGATGGTCTTGACGATGGCTTTGAACTTCTCGTCGGCGTTCTTGTAGAACTCGTCCTCGGCATCCTTGCGCAACACCGGCAGGTTGGTCGGGATCTCGACGACGTTCAGTTTGTAGATGTCGAAGAACTCGGCCGCTTCGGTCGATGCTGTGCCGGTCATCCCGGCGAGCTTGGGGTAGAGCCGGAAGTAATTCTGGAAGGTGATCGAGGCGAGCGTCTGGTTTTCGGGCATGATGTCGACATGCTCCTTGGCCTCGACCGCCTGGTGCAGCCCATCGGCCCAGCGCCGCCCGTCCATCATGCGCCCGGTGAACTCGTCGATGATCACTACTTTTCCGGCGCGCACGATATAGTCCGTGTCGAGCCGGTAGATTAGGTTCGCCCGCAGCGCCTGGTTGAGATGATGCACGACCTGCGTATTCTCGAAATCGTACAGGTTTTCCCCCTCGAGCAGCCCGGCCGCCTCGAGCGCGCGCTCGGCGCGCTCGGTACCGCTCTCGGTCAGGATCACCGACTTCTGCTTCTCGTCGATCTCATAATCGGGCGCGTCGAAGGTCTTCACCACCGCGTCGACGGCGATATACAGTTCGGACTTATCCTCAGTCGGCCCCGAGATGATCAGCGGCGTCCGCGCTTCATCGATCAGCACCGAGTCGACCTCGTCGGTGATCGCGTAATAGAATGGCCGCTGGACCATCTGCTCGCGCGAATACTTCATGTTGTCGCGCAGGTAATCGAAGCCGAACTCGTTGTTGGTACCGTAAGTGATGTCGGCGGCATAGGCCTCGCGCCGCGTGTCGTCGTCGATATTGGGGACGATAACGCCTACCGTCATGCCGAGAAACTTGTAGACGCGCCCCATCCATTCGGCGTCGCGGCTGGCGAGATAGTCGTTGACAGTGACGACGTGGACGCCCTTGCCTGCCAGCGCGTTCAGATAGCAGGCCAGCGTCGCCACTAGCGTCTTACCCTCGCCGGTCCGCATCTCGGCGATTTCGCCCCGATGCAGCACAATACCGCCGACGAGCTGGACGTCGTAATGGCGTTGACCGAGCGTGCGCTTGGCGGCCTCGCGCACTGTCGCGAACGCCTCGGGGAGCAACGCATCGAGCGTTTCACCGGCAGCAAGGCGCGCGCGTAATGCCTCGGTCTGACCTTGCAGCTGCGCATCGGTCATCGCCGAAATGCCAGGTTCGAGGGCGTTGACGCGCGCGACCAGCGGCTGCAGCGACTTGACGTATCGATCAGTCGAAGAGCCGAAAATGCGCTTCGCAAGGGCAGCAAGCATGAAAGTCCTAACCGAATGGCAGGCCGTTACGGCCGCATACGGGTCGTCGCCCGTGACCGGCGGCACATAGGCAGCCGACCCGCTTTAGTCAATTGGAGCGGGCCTTGATGCAGCCCGAGCGAAGGGCCAGTGGGTCACCTCGCCGACGTATAAGGCCCACCAGATCAGCACCGGCTGGAACGCCAGCCGCGGCGCGTGATAGCCCCAGCCGAGCTTGACGCCGCCGAGTACGACACCGTCAACCGCGTGCTTGATATTCGCCGGCCAGACACACAGCGCGTAGAGCGCCAGCCCGATCCCGGCGGCGTGGCGGAAGCGTGGCAGCATCAGCCCGGCCGCGCCCGCCAGCTCGCACACACCGGTAAACAGCACCGTGTCGCGCGGCAGCGGCACCCAGCTGGGGACAATCGGCAGAAACGCTTCGGGCGAGCGCAGATGGTAGATGCCGGCGATGAGATAGAAAGCCACCATCAGCCAGCGCATCAAAGTGCGGATGCTCGTCGAGGTCATTCAGCCTCTTACGCCACCGCCAGCCTTGGCGCGAGCGGGTTCGGCGACCGTTGGCCGGTCCATTGCGCGGTAGCGAGCCTCCGCTTCGGCCATGTAATCGCGCGTCAACGGCAGCGCATCGCGGCGCTTGGTCAGCTGCACTTGCACATTCATATGCCCGTCGTTCTCAAACGCGCAGATCGCGCCGGCGAGGTAGAAAGTCCACATCCGCCAGAAGCGCGCGTCGTACAGCGCCTCGATCTCGGCCTTCGCATCGACCGTGCGGGCATACCATTCGCGCAGTGTGAAAGCGTAGTGGAGCCGCAGTATCTCGATGTCGGTGATCCACAGCCAAGCGCGCTCGGCGTACGGCACAATTTGCGACAGCGCGGGGGAGTAGCCGCCGGGGAAAATGTATTTGGCGATGAACGGGTCGGTCGCGCCCGGGCCGTCGGCGCGTGCGATGGTGTGCACGAGCGCCACCCCGTCGGGCTTGAGCAGCGCGTGCACCTTGTCGAAATACTGGCGGTAGTGCGGCAGCCCGACATGTTCGAACATGCCAACCGAGACGATGCGGTCGAAGTGCCCGGTCAGCGCGCGGTAATCGATAAGCTCGAACGTGACGTGGTCGCTGACCCCCGCATCGGCGGCGCGGGCGCGCGCGACCTTGAGCTGCTCCTCGGACAACGTGATGCCGAGCACGTCGACGCCGGCGACGCGGTTCAGGTAGAGCGCCATGCCCCCCCAGCCGCAGCCGATGTCGAGGACGCGCTGGCCGGGCTTGAGGTCGAGCTTGGCGGCGATGTGCGCGAGCTTGTCCGACTGCGCCTGGTCAAGGCTGTTCGCCGGGTCGGTGTAATAAGCGCAGCTGTACTGGCGGTCGACGTCGAGAAACAGGTCGTACAGCCGGTCCGACAGGTCGTAATGATGCGCGACGTTGCGCCGGGAGCGGCGTTCCTGATTGAACTGGCCGAGAAAACCCGCCACCCGCGCCTGCCGCCACAGCCCGTAGCGCACCGGGTTATCACGGTCCCAGCGAACATTGTAGGTCACCAGCCGGAGCAGGTCGAGAATGTCGCCCTGTTCGAGGATCAGCCGCCCGTTCATATAGCCTTCGGCCGCGCCGAGTACCGGGGTGATAGCAATGGCGCGCGAGGTCGCGTCGTCGGTCAGTCGGAACGCAGCAGGGGCGATCGTCGCCGAGGGCTTGCCGTAGACGTGGAGCTTGCCCCGGTGGTCGGTGACACGCATCTCGCCGTCGCGGATCATGCGCTTGAACAGGCGGTCGAATAAATACATCGGCCAGTAACTATTGAGCGATCAGACGGGTGCCAAGGCCCAATCGGCTTCCTTCGCCGCGGCACGCCGGTCGAGCTCGGCGCGGCTGATCTTCTCCGATGCCGATTTGAGCTGGCCGCACGCCGCCATGATATCGCGGCCGCGCGGGCGGCGCACCGGAGCGGAGATACCGGCGCGGAAGATTATTTCGGAGAAGCGCTCGATGCGTTCAGGGTCCGAGCAGAGGTAGTCCGAGCCCGGCCATGGGTTGAACGGGATCAGATTCACTTTGGCAGGCAGCCGATAGTGACGGATCAGCCGGACCAGTTCGCGCGCGTCGTCGTCACTGTCATTCTTGTCCTTGAGCATGACATACTCGAAGGTAATCCGCCGGGCGTTGTTGGTGCCCGGATACGCCGCGCATGCCGCGAGCAGCTCGTCGATGCCGTAGCGCTTGTTGATCGGCACGATCTCGTCGCGGACTTCCTTGGTCACGGCGTGCAGCGACACGGCGAGATTGACGCCGATCTCCGCCCCGGCGCGCGCCATCATCGGCACGACGCCGCTGGTGCTGAGCGTGATCCGGCGGCGGCTGAGCCCCAGCCCGCTCTCGTCCATGACGATACCGAGCGCCGCCTTGACGTTATCGAAATTATACAGCGGCTCGCCCATGCCCATCATGACAATGTTGGTCAGCATCCGGCCCTCGGCTGTATAGTTGCCTGGCTGCGCCAACCCGGCAGCGCTTGGCCATTCGCCGAGCGCGTCGCGGGCGAGCATGACCTGGCCGACGATTTCGCCAGCGGTAAGGTTACGGACCAGCTGCATCGTACCGGTGAAACAGAAGCGGCAGTTCAGGGTACAGCCGACCTGCGCCGAGACGCACAACGTGCCGCGATCGGCGTCGGGAATGAAGACGCACTCGGCCTCGTTGCCATCGTCGAAGCGGAGTAGCCACTTGCGTGTGCCGTCGGTCGAGACCTGCGACTGCGCGATTTCGGGCCGCCCGACGACGAAATGCCGGTCGAGCAGCGCCTGCGTCTCGCGGGCGACGTTCGCCATCGCGGCAAAATCAGTCGCGCCGCGGTGATAGACCCAGTGCCAGACCTGGCTGGCGCGCATCTTCGCCGCTTTCGGATCGAGGCCGACGGCGGTCAATGCCTGGGTCAGCTCGGGCCGGGTCAGCCCGACGATTGCCGTGCGGCCATCGGCGCGCAGCGGGATCGCGCGCGGCACCGGCACGGGATTGCTAAAGCCAGGAATTTGCATGACCCTCATCTAGGGCGCGCGGCAGGCAAAAGAAAGGCGGCGCAACCGGACTGTTTGGCCGCCTTTCGACTACGTCTCAGTGGTGTCCGTTATGCTCTCCGCCACCGTGCTGCCCGCCACCCGGCTGTCCGCCACCGCGCTGGCCGCCCTGTGGTCCTCGCGCTTGTCCGCCACCACGCGCCTGTTGCTGGAAAGCGTGGTACGACTGCGCGCGGTCGTTCATGAAGGCACGGTCGCGACCCCGATCGAACTGACCCGCCTGTGCGACGCGTCCGTGTTCAAGACCGCGATAGCCGTTCGGATGGCCGTCATTGCCATGATTCCAATGCTGACGCTCAGAGTCATTCCACTCGCGCCGGTGGCCGCCGCGGTCGAAGACGTAGCCGCCATAGCCGGGGTAGTAAAAGTCATTGTAGTAGCCGTAACCTGGATAACCGAGCCCGCCGTAATAATCGCCACCATAGCCGACCGGGCCATCGTAACCTGCATAGCCGATACCAACAGTGCCGTAAGTCCCGCCTGAGCCATAGTCGGCACACGCCGAAAGAACTGCGGCAGCACCGGCTATCAATGTAAGATTATATAGCGATCTAAACTTCACTGGAGGTCTCCCTCGTACGCTAACGTACGACGATCGTAGATTGTTCCGTTAACGTTCTAAGCTGCGCGAGCCCCGAGCGAGCCGGTGCCGACCAGCAGCGGCGTCTCAGTGCCGTCCTCGATGCGAAACACCGTGCCCTGCGGCGCATCGGCGGCGATCCGCGCGCCGCCGTATTCGACACCGCCGACGAGCAGCCCGCGCAGCACCCGCGCGGTGATACCGTGGCTGATCACCAGTGCGACGCGCGTGCGGTCGAGCGTCGCCAGCCACGCCTGCAACCGCGCCGCGATCGCCGGGTACCATTCGCCGTTCGGCGGCTGAACGCTGAACAGCCGCCGGTTCGGGTCCATGATCGGGCCGGTCTCGGCGACGATGTCGGCGTAGCGTCGCCCTTGCCAGTCGCCGACGTCAATCTCGAGCAGCCGCTCGTCGGCGACGACATCGAAGAAATCGCGCCGCAGATGCTCGCAGACCACGGCCATCGTCTGGAGCGTCCGCCCCGATGGCGACGCCCACAGGTCAATAGCGGGGCCGGTACCGAAGTGCATCGCAAGCGCCGCGCCCATCGCCTCCGCCTGACCGAAGCCGGCGCGTGTCAGCGGGGTGTGCGTCATATGTCCCTGCATGCGCGCGCCGGCGTTGTAGACGGTCTCGGCATGGCGGGCGAGGTACATGAGCATGGCGGCGGGCTTACTGGGGTAAGCCGATAGCAACAAGGCCGATCGGCGATGGTCTCGCGACGCTGCATAGACAAGGCGAACGCTGCCCGTTAGCAGGACCGCAACAACGGCGACGGGGACTGTAGATGCCAAAGACCTATGCCGATGCGCCCGCGGCGCTTGAAGGGCTGCTGTTCGACGGCATGACGATTGCGGCGGGGGGCTTCGGGCTGTGCGGCATTCCCGAGCTGCTGATTGCCGCGATCGCCGCGTCGGGGGTCAAGGATTTGACCGTGGTTTCCAACAACGCCGGGATCGACGGCTTCGGGCTCGGCGTGCTGCTCAAGAACCGGCAGGTCAAGAAGATGATCTCGTCCTACGTCGGCGAGAACAAGGAGTTCGAGCGTCAGTATCTCAGCGGCGAGCTCGAACTCGAGTTCGCGCCGCAGGGCACGCTTGCCGAACGGCTCCGCGCCGGCGGTGCGGGTATCGCGGGCTTCTATACCAAGACCGGCGTCGGCACACTGATCGCTGAGGGCAAGGAGCACAAGGATTTCGGCGGCCAGACGTATGTTTTGGAAACCGGAATTGTTGCCGATCTTGCCATCGTCCATGCGTGGCAGGGCGACCTGTACGGCAATCTCGTGTACCGAAAGACCGCGCGCAACTTCAATCCGAACGCTGCCAGCGCCGGGAAAGTGACCGTCGCTGAAGTCGAGCATCTGGTCGAGGCGGGCAGCTTCGATCCGGACAGCATCCATACGCCGTCGGTGTATGTCCAGCGGCTATTCCAGGGCGCGAGGTTCGAGAAACGCATCGAGCAACGGACGGTCAGGGAGCGCGCAGCATGAGCTGGACCCGCGACCAGATGGCGGCGCGTGCTGCCCGCGAACTCAGCGACGGCTTCTACGTCAACCTCGGCATCGGCATGCCGACGTTGGTCGCAAACCATGTCGCGCCCGGTATCGATATCACGCTCCAGTCTGAGAACGGTATGCTCGGCATGGGGCCGTTTCCCTATGCGGGCGACGAAGACCCCGACCTGATTAACGCCGGCAAGCAGACGATCACCGAGCTGCGCCGCACCAGCTACTTCAGCTCGGCCGACAGCTTTGCAATGATCCGCGGCGGCCACATGGACCTGAGCATATTGGGTGCCATGGAAGTTGCGGAGAACGGCGACCTCGCTAACTGGATGGTGCCGGGCAAGATGGTCAAGGGCATGGGCGGCGCGATGGATCTCGTCGCGGGGGCGCGGCGGATTATCGTGCTCATGGATCACAACGACAAGAGCGGCGGGGCGAAGTTCCGGAAAGCCTGCTCACTGCCGCTAACGGGGGCAAATGTGGTGGACATGCTGATCACGGACCTGGCAGTGTTTGCGCGGGCGGACCGGCGCGGCGCGGCGTTCAAGCTGGTCGAGTGTGCAGCAGGGGTCAGCGCGGATCAGGTGCGGGCGAAGACCGAGGCGGCGTTCGAGGCATGATCCGCGTTGGCGTCGGTGGCTGGACCTTCCCGCCATGGCGCGAGGTATTTTACCCGCCCAAGCTGCCGCACGCGCAGGAGCTGCACCACGCCAGCCGCGCGCTGACCGCAATCGAGGTTAACGGCACTTTTTACGGCAGCCAAAAGCCTGAGAGCTTCCGCAAATGGGCGAGCGAAACCCCCGACAGCTTCATGTTCTCGCTCAAGGCACCGCGCTTCGCCGTCAACCGCAAGGTGCTTGCTGAAGCGGGTGAGTCGATTACTCGGTTTGCGAACAGCGGCATCGCCGAGCTTGGCCCCAAGCTCGGCCCGATCCTGTGGCAGTTCGCCGGGACCAAGCGCTTCGAAGCGGATGACTTCGCGGCGTTCCTCAGGCTGCTGCCCAAGGACGCCGCCGGCCTGCCGCTGCGCCATGTCCTCGAACCGCGCCACGCCAGCTTCGACGACCCGACATTCCGCAACATGGCACGCGACGCGGGCGCGGCGGTGGTGTTCGCCGATAGCGACGATTACCCCAATATCGGGGCCGAACCGACGGCAGACTTCACCTACGCCCGGTTGCAGCGCTCGACCGACATTGCCACCGGCTATGACGAGGCGGCCCTTGATCGGTGGGCCACGACGGCGCGAGAGTGGGCCGGTCCCGGCGGCAAACCCGAGCGCGACGTCTTCGTCTATTTCATCTCGGGCGAGAAAGCCCGCAATCCGGCCGCTGCAATGGGCTTGATCGAAAGGCTTGCCTGATGGACGCGCGGACCAACCTGCCGAATGCTCTCGACGCGTTCTGGATGCCGTTTACCGCGAACAAGGCATTCAAGGCGCATCCCCGCCTGCTCGCCCGCGCTGACGGCATGTCTTATTACACGCCCGAGGGCCGCCCCATCCTCGACGGCACCGCCGGGCTATGGTGCAGCAACGCCGGGCACAACCGGGCACCGATCGTCGCGGCGATCCAGACGCAGGCATCGCAGCTCGACTTCGCACCGGTGTTCCAGCTCGGCCATCCGCTGGCGTTCGAGCTCGCGTCGAAGCTGGCGCTGCTGTTCCCGGCGGGGCTCGACCATGTGTTCTTCACCAACTCGGGCTCGGAGGCGGTCGACACCGCGCTCAAGATCGCGCTCGCCTATCAGCGCAGCATCGGACAGGGTACGCGCACCCGGCTGATCGGGCGCGAGCGCGGCTACCACGGCACCGGCTTCGGCGGCATCAGCGTCGGCGGCATCGTCAACAACCGGCGCGTCTTCGGCTCGCTGCCGTATGTCGACCATATGCGCCATACCCTCGACCCGGCGCAGGCGTTCAGCCGCGGGCAGCCGCTGCACGGGGCCGAGCTCGCCGACGATCTCGAGCGCCTGGTGGCGCTGCACGGGGCCGAGACCATCGCCGCGGTGATCGTCGAGCCGGTGGCGGGGTCGACCGGCGTGCTGATCCCGCCCGTCGGTTATCTCGAGCGCTTGCGCGAGATCGCCACCCGCCACGGCATCCTGCTGATCTTCGACGAGGTCATCACCGCCTTCGGGCGCTTGGGCGCGGCGACCGCGGCCGAGTATTTCGGCGTGACGCCAGACCTCATCGCCTGTGCCAAGGGGCTGACCAACGCCAGCGTGCCGATGGGCGCGGTGGTCGCCGCCGGGTTCGTGCACAAGGCGCTCGTCGACGACGGCCCGTCGGGTATCGAGCTGTTCCACGGCTACACCTACTCGGGCCATCCGCTCGCCTGCGCCGCGGGCATCGCGACGCTCGACCTGTATGCCGACGAGCAGCTGTTCGAGCGCGCGGCCGGGCTGAGCGCCTACTTCGAGAACGCGGTCCACAGCCTGCGTGGTCACCCTCACGTCGTCGATATCCGCAATCTCGGGCTCGTTGCCGGCATCGAACTCGCGCCGCGCGACGGTGCACCGGGCGCGCGCGCGATGGAACTGTTCCACCGCGCCTTCGATGCGGGCACGCTCGTCCGCGTCACCGGCGACATCATCGCGCTCAGCCCGCCGCTGATCGTCAGCGAAGGCGAGATCGACACCATCGTCGGGGCGATCGCCCGCATTCTCATCGACCTCGACTGACCCGGAGTGGCAACGCCGACGCTGATCCTTCCCCTGCTGTTCGCCGCGGGTATCTGGGCGGGAGCGCAGAATGCGCTGGCAGGCGGCGGCTCGTTCGTCACGCTGCCCGCGCTGATCCTGTCGGGCCTCGACCCGCGCGCCGCCAACATTACCTCGACCGTGGCGCTGTTTCCCGGACAGTTCACCACGGCCTATGCCGGGCGTTCGCTGATCGCCGGGGCCGAGCGGCTGTCGTTCCGGACCTTGGCGCTAATCAGCCTGACCGGCGGCATCATCGGTGCGTTCGTACTGTTGCGGACGCCGTCGTCGGTGTTCGCCGCGATGGTGCCATGGCTGGTCCTGATCGCGACGGCGCTGTTCGCTTGGAGCAGTTTCGCACCCAAGCCCGCCACCCCGCGTCCGCCGCCGCCGACGTGGGTATCGGCGTCGATTCAGTCGGTCATCGCGGTGTACAGCGGCTTCTTTGGCGGCGGCGCGGGCATCATGACGC
>CAXTTR010000003.1:6278-15142 GCA_964247215.1 uncultured Sphingomonadaceae bacterium | reverse complement strand
GCCGGTCAAGAACGCCGCCGGAACCAAGAACGTGCTGGTCGGGCTGTCGAACATTGCCGCGGCGGGCGTGTTCGCGTTCTCCGGCGCGGTCGCGTGGCGGCAGGCGCTGGCGCTCGGTGCCGGCTCGATGATCGGCGGCTGGGGCGGTGCGGTGCTGCTCAAGCGCGTTCCCGCGATGCCGCTCAAGATCGGTGTAATCGCGATCGGGGCGGCGCTGACGGTGGGGCTGTTCTTGCGAGGGTAGGACTAGCAAGAACCGTCGCGGGTTTCTTTGTGCCGGCACTTGCCTTGCAGGATCATTCAGCCGACGTTGTGCTTCCTGAGCGAAGGTACGCCGATGCTGACGATGATGGTGGTAGCACTCGCGCTGCAGGCGCGGCCCGATCCGGTTGCCGAGCCGGTAATCACCGTCACCGCGACGAAGCTGTCGGATTACCGGGTTGCCGTCGAGCGCTGCATCGCCGGCAGCTGCACGCCGCGACAGGATATCGTCTACTCAATCCGTTATGCCGAGGCGCTGTTTCGAACCGGCGATTATGGCGGAGCCCGCCTGGTCCTGGCGAAATCGGTTACGCGCAACCGCCATGCGGCGGCGCAGGAGCCAATCGCGCTGTCGCAGCTTTACTTGGCGCAGGCAAACGTCGGTTTGCACTACGGCGACCAGACCGAGGTCAAGCGCGCGCTCGCCAACAGCGCGATAGTCGCCCGTGACTATCTGCCGGCGGACACGCCAGACGTGTTCCTCGCCCAGCTGCGCGTTGCCGATCTGCGGTCGTTGCGCGATCCCAGCCCCGGCTTCACTGGACCTTACCGGTCCATCGCCGCACGGGCACATGCTGCCAATCTGCCGTTGATCGCGGCACTTGCCGATCTGCACCAGGCGGGCGCGCTGGCGTCACGGCGCAATCCGCAAGCGGCGGAGCCGCTGCTCGCTGGCGTGGCTGCGCTGCCGGGCGAAGCGGCTCGGCCTTACCGGGTCGCAGCACGTGTCATGCAGGCAAGGATCGCGCGCGAGCGCGGCGACAAAGGCGCGACCGAGGCGCTGATTGCCGCTTTGAAGTCGGAACCGCTCAGCGAGGCGACGCTCGTCTACAGCCCGCCGCTGCCGAACCCGACCGATCCGGTGATTACTGATCCGTTTGATACCACGATCGACAGGGCTACCCGCTCGAGTGACCTGATCCCGCTGCAGTGGGTCGATGTCGGCTTTTCAATCCGGCAGGACGGTACCGTCGACAGCCCCGAAGTGCTTCGCGGCTCGCGGCAGCATCCGTGGTCGGCAGCGCTGCTAAAAGCGGTCGCGGGACGCCGTTATACACCGTCATCGGCGAGCGAGGCCGGGCAATACCGGATCGAGCGGTTCACCGTCACCGCCGACTTCAGTACACCTATTGGATCGATGATCCGCCGCCGGGTTGGCGCACCCCGGATCGAGCAGATCGACCTGACCGATCCGCCAACTACACCTGCAGCGCCGCAGATTTCGGCACGCAGCTAGACTGGACGCGAAATCGCCAGCGCATCGAGCGCCACCGCTATCGCTCCCAGCGACCCCGCTTGTGCGCCTAGTCCTGGCGCGCAGATCAGGCGCTGCAGCCCAGCTTCGTCGAGCGCCGGGATATAACCCGCCAGCCGTTCGGCTGTCGCAGCGCGGATGAGCGCCAGCAGTTGCGGCTGACCGTGGCCGACGCCGCCGCCGATGACGATGCGCTCGGGCGACAGGGTCATGATCAGCGTCGTCATCAGCTCGGCGAGCTCGGCGGCGACCGACCGCCAGATCGGCGCGCCGGATGCCAGCATCGCCGCGTCGACGCCGGTGCGCGCCGCGATCGCCGGCCCGGCGGCGAGGCCTTCCAGGCAATCGCCGTGGAATGGGCAGTGGCCGGCAAAGCTGTCATCACTCCCGCGGCGGACGCGGACGTGACCTATCTCCGGGTGCATCAGGCCGTGCACAGCGCGGCCGTCGACGACGACCCCGCCGCCAATGCCGGTGCCGATGGTCAGATAAACGTGGACGCCGCAGCCCTGCGATGCGCCCCAGCGGCCTTCGGCGAGTGCCGCGCCGTTGACATCGGTGTCGAAGCCGATCGGCAAGTCGAACCGCGCCTTCACCGCGCCGAGCACGTCGACGTTGGTCCAGCCGGGCTTGGTTGTCGTGGTGATGGTGCCAAAGTCGGCGCGCCGCTGGTCGAGCCCAACCGGGCCGAAGCTTGCGATACCGATCGCCGCGAGCGGCTCGGGCACGGCGGCGAGCCAGTCTATCATCGTGTGCAGGACGTGGCCCGGCTCGCCGGTCGGCACGGTCAGGCTGTCGATAAGCTCGGGACCGCGCGCGATCAACGCGATGCACTTGGTGCCGCCGAGTTCAAGGCCGCCGGTGAGCGGGAAGGCTTCGGTGTCGGTCATCTGGTGTCCTGCCGATTCTGCATTGGCATCTACCTGCCGGGCACAGTCCGCCGCAATGCAATCGATTGTACACCACGCATCTGCGATGCTATGGCCGATCTCGCCCACTACGGCTAGTCCAACCACGGCGAGGACATACGCGCATGTTCAGTGCCACCGCGCCATCGAGCCTGACGCTGTCGAAGCCACACCTGTCGCTGTGGCGCATTCTCGAAATGAATCTCGGCTTCCTCGGATTGCAGTTCAGCTTCGGGCTGCAGCAAGGCAACATGGGGCCGATCTATTCGTACCTCGGTGCCAACGAGGCAGCGCTGCCGGTGCTCAGCCTTGCGGGGCCGCTGACCGGGCTACTGGTACAGCCGATAATCGGCGCAATGAGCGACCGCACCAACTCGCGCTGGGGACGGCGGACGCCATACTTCGTCGCGGGCGCGGTGCTGTGCAGCGCCGGGCTGCTGGCAATGCCGTTCAGCGCCAGTCTGTTGATGGCGGCGAGCCTGCTGTGGGTGCTCGACGGCGGTAACAACATCACCATGGAGCCGTACCGCGCCTATGTCAGCGACCGGCTCAATCCCGATCAGCACGAGCTCGGCTTCCTGTCGCAGAGCGCTTTCACCGGCCTGGCGCAGAGCTTGTCGTTCCTGACGCCGTCGCTACTGGTTTACGGGCTCGGCATGGACAAGGACGCGGTCGACGCACACCACATCCCGACGGTCACGCACGTCGCGTTTCTGATTGGCGCGGTGTTGTCGATCTCGACGATCCTGTGGTCGGTGCTGCGCGTGCCCGAGCTGCCGCTGAGCCGCCGCGAACAGGCACGCATCGCCGCCGAGCCCAAGTCGGCGGGCGCGGTGCTGAGCGAAGTCGGGCAGGCGATTCGCGATATGCCGCTGGCGATGCGCCAGCTGGGCATCATGAGCCTGTTCCAGTGGTACGCGATGGGGCTGTACTGGAGCTATGTAATCTATTCGATCGGACGCTCGGTGTTCCGGACCAGCGAGCCGAACTCGAGCGCGTTCCACGATGCGGTGCTGGCCAATGGTCAGATGGCGGCGTTCTATAACGCGGTGGCGTTCATCGCCGCGTTCGGCATGATGCCATTGACGCGGCGGTTCGGGCCCAGGGTGATGCACGCGATCTGCCTGACGCTTGCCGGGCTGGGCATGATCGCGCTGCCGCATGTCCACGACAAGCTGCTGCTGTTCGTGCCCGCGATCGGGGTCGGGCTCGGCTGGGCGAGCATCATGGGCAATCCGTATGTGATCCTCGCCGGGTCGATCCCGCCCGAACGCACGGGCGTTTACATGGGCATATTCAACATGATGATCGTAATCCCCATGTTGCTGATCGCGGCGACGCTGCCGTTCTACTACGACCGGCTGCTCGGCGGTGATCCGCGCAACGTGCTGACGCTGGCAGGGGTGCTGCTGATGTGCGCCGCCATCGCCGTGAGCCGGGTGCGCTCACCGACACTGCAATGCTTGCCGTCCGCAAGCTGAGCTAGTTCGATGCCGTCGACTTCGCCGTGGACTGCCGCGCATGTCGCTGCGATCGCCAATGCGCCCGTCCCCGAGGTACCGGTCATCGGAGCGGATGAAGCTGCGCCGGTGCTGCCAGGGCTCGACCTGTGGGATATGTGGCCGGTGCAGCATGCCAACGGGCGCATCGCGCGGTTCGGCGCGAGCGAGCTGTGGCTGGTGCTATCGGCCCCGGTCGGCGGCGATCCCGACGAACGTCACGCGCTGGCGCGTATTCGGCTGGTGCAGCACGAGGGTGGGCATAGCGGCGCACGCGAGCGCTGGATCGATCGCGGTAATCTGCTGCCTGACGGCTTCAACCGGGGAAGCCGCGAGTGGGCCGGTTCGACAATTATTCATGCCGACGGCAAACGGGTGACGCTATTTTTCACCGCCGCCGGCCGTCGCGGTGAAACAGCGCTGACCTATGAGCAGCGCATGTTCGAGACGAGCGGCATGCTGTCGATTGAAGACGGGCTGGCGACGGTTTCGGGCTGGTCGGCTCCGTTCGAAATGCTGCGGGCCGACGGTGACATGTACGTGCAAGCACGACAAACGTCCGGCGGTTCGGGGCGCATCAAGGGCTTCCGCGATCCCGCTTACTTCCGCGATCCAGCTGACAGCTTGGAATATCTGCTGTTCACTGGCTCCGCGGCGCAACCGCCTCAGGACTATGACGCCGTCATCGGCATTGCACAGCACGCTACCGCGCTACCTGGTGCACCAGCATGGCAGATACGACCGCCAATCATCTCCGCAGCTGGACTAAACCGCGAGCTCGAACGACCACATCTGATCGCGCGCAACGGGCTGTACTATGTATTCTGGTCGACGCAGCGCAGTGTCTTTGCACCGGGCACCGCGGCTCCGAGCGGCCTCTATGGCATGGTCGCGAACAGCGTGTTCGGGCCATACCAGCCGTTGAACGGTACTGGGCTGGTCGCCGCAACCCCCGCTGCCGAGCCGCGGCAGAGTTACAGCTGGCTCGTGCTCGACACCCTCGAAGTCGTCAGCTTCGTCGACTATTGGGGGCTGGCCGGGCGCGACCCCGACGCGCATCCGGCCCGGCTGCGCAGCCAGTTCGGCGGCACCCCGGCCCCGCGGTTTCGTATCCAGCTCGACGGCATGCGAGCGACGTTGATCGATGCCGCCGTGCCAGCAGCGTGCGCCAGTGCGATGTCTTCAGGTCGATAGCCGCACGACGACTTCGGGCTGCATCACTACCGACGGCGCATCCTCACCCGCCAGCCGCGCCAGCAAGGCGTCGACCATCAAGGCTGCACCGCGTGTCAGATCCTGCCGCACCGTCGACAGCCGCGGTATTGCATGCTGCGCGACCGGCAGGTCATCAAAGCCAATCACCCGGACGTCGGCCGGAACAGCGAGCCCATGTTCGGCAAGGACGCCGAGCGCACTCATCGCGATAACGTCGGATGCGGCGACGATTCCATCGGGCCGCGATCCTGGCGTACCGAGGAAAGCGGTAATCTCGCGATGGGCGCTTTCGGCAACAAGGTGTGCGGGCACCACCGCAAGTGACTCGCCATGTTCCGCCGCGGCAAGCGCCGCCTGGCAGCCTTCAAGCCGCTGTGCAATTTCGAGCGCGCGCGGGTCACCGAAGAAGACAATCCGCTTACAGCCGCGCTCGATCAGGTGCGCGGCCGCCAGTTCGCCACCGCGGCGATTATCCGAGCCGACCGAGCAATAGACCTGCCCCTTGACGTGCCCGCCCCAGACGACCAGCGGGCGGTAGCGTGCCGCGACGGCGTCGAGCGCCGCCGACTGATCCGACTGGCCGATAACGATGACGCCGTCGACGCGCCCGGTATCGACGATGCGGTCGAGCCAGCCAGCCTCGGTCGGCACCACCCGTGACAGCATCAGGTCGTAACCGCGCTCGGTCAGCGCATCGGCGAGCAGCCCGAGCATGTTCATGAAGAACGGATCGGAGATATGCTGCCCGGTTTCGTGACCGAGCGGGATTACCACGCCAATCGCGCCGGTACGCTGGATACGCAGATTTCGTGCCATGACGCTGGGACGGAAGTCGTGTTCGCGCGCCAGTGCCTGGATGCGCTCGCGGGTTTTGGCGCTGATTAGCCCGGCCCCGCTCAGAGCGCGCGATACCGTACCCGCCGAAACGCCGGCGATTTGCGCGAGCTCGGCTATGTTACGGATTCGCTTGGGATTGTTCACCGCCGCTCCCCGCTAGCAGCCGCCACTCCGCGACCCCTACACGAATAACTGCGTTGACCAGAAAGCCACACCTGTCAATGAAATCGCAATCGGCCTGCCAATCGATTGCAATTTGCTTGCAATCGATTGTTGGCGAACTTAGCCGAAAGTCAAGATGCCGACAGACCTTGGGAGAGTGAAATATGATTATCCGGATTACGCGCAGCGCCGTATCGTCCGCCAGCCTCGCGCTCGCGTTGATGTCTGCCGCGCCGTTGCTCGCACAGGCCGCCTCGCCTGGCCCTGTCGCGCCCGAAACTGCCACGCCTTCGCCGGTACTGGACACCGGCGCGGCGCAGGATGAGATCGTCGTCACCGGCACGACGCGCCCGGAACGCAAGCTCGACACCAGTCTGTCGATCAGCAGTGTCACCTCGGCGACGATCCAGCAGATCAACCCGCAAAGCTCGGCCGACCTGATCCGCTTCATCCCCGGCATCCGATCGGAAGCATCGGGCGGTGAAGGCAATGCCAACATCTCGGTGCGTGGTTTGCCGGTCGCTTCGGGCGGCGCGAAATTCGTGCAGTTCCAGGAAGACGGCATTCCGGTGCTGACCTTCGGCGACATCGCGTTCGCCACCGCCGACACCTTCGTCAAGGCCGACACCAACATCGCCCGCGTCGAGGTCGTGCGCGGCGGCTCGGCGTCGACCGCGACCAGCAATGCGCCCGGCGCGATCATCAACTTCATAACCAAAACTGGCCAGACCGAGGGCGGCTCGATCGCGCTCACCCGCGGCATCAACTTCGACCGCACGCGGGTCGATGCCGATTACGGCGGTAGCTTGGGCAGCGACTGGCGCTTTCACATCGGCGGCTTCTTCCACTACGGCGAGGGTCCCAAGCAGATCGGGTTGACCGGCGAGGACGGCGGTCAGGTCAAGGCCAATGTCACGCACGATTTCGAGAACGGCTTCATTCGCTTTGACGTGAAGTTTCTCGACGACCGCTCACCGGTTTATCTGCCGGTTCCGGCAGCAATCAACCGCAACGGCGTCAATGCGAGCTATAGCTCGATCGCCGGCTTCGACCTGCGCTCGGGCGCGCTGCAGTCACCGCAGTTGCAGAATCTGCTGTCGCTCGACCGTAACGGCAACCGCGTTACCGATAATGTCTCCGACGGTTACCGCGCCGTCAGCAAGGCGTTCGGCGGCGAAGCGTCGTTCGACCTCGGCAGCGGCATCAAGGTCGATGATAAGTTCCGCTATGCGATCAACTCGGGCAAGTTCGTCGGGCCGTACCCGGCGAACGTCGACCTCGCGCAGAACATTGCCAACGGCATCGGCGGCGCTGGCTCGCGCGTCACTTACGCGACCGGGCCGAATGCCGGACAGGTGTACGCCGGAGTCGCGGTCAACACCGTGCTGTTCGACGTGACGCTCAACAACTTCAACACCTTTACCAACGACCTGACGCTCGCAAAGGAGTTTGACGGCGGCGACTATGGCCGCGGCACGCTGACCGTTGGCTATATGAAGTCGGGCCAGCACATCGGCATGGACTGGCACTGGCAGGATTATCTCATCACCGCGCAGGACCGCGGTAACGCGCAGCGCCTCAACGTCACCAACGCCGCCGGCCTGTTGCAGACCGAGAATGGCCTTGTTGCCTACGACGCGCGCGCCTTCGGCGACTGCTGCGTCCGCAACTACGACGTCGAATATTCGATCGACGCGCCTTGGGTGAACCTCAACTGGAAGGCGTTCGGCGTCAATCTCGACGGCAGCCTGCGCTATGACATCCAGAGCGCCCGCGGCACGTATCAGGAGGCGGCCGGCAACGGCGTGCCGATCGACGTCAACCAGAACGGCAGCATCTCGGTTCCCGAGCAACTGGTCAAGGTGACGAGCAGCGGCGTCCCGCAGCCGGTGCGCTACACCAAGCGCTATCTGTCTTACTCGGTCGGTGCCAATTACGAGTTCAACTCCGAACTCGCCGTGTTCGGCCGGGTCAGCCGCGGCGCGCGCTTCAACGCCGATCGCGTCCTGCCCGCCGATGCTTCCGGCAACATTGCGTCGTTTGCCGCGCTCAACTTCGCCAGCCAGCAGGAAATCGGCGCGAAGTTCGCCGTTCCGCACTTCTCGGGCGCGGTCACCGGCTTCCACACGACGACGGCCGAGTTCGGCACCGACATCAGCGCCAATGGCGGCGGGCTGTTCGTGTTCTCGCGCAATTACCGCGCCTACGGCGTCGAGCTCGAAGGCTCGGTCAACTACGGCGTGTTCAACATTTACGGCGGGCTGACCTACACCGACGCGAAGATCACCGGCGACGGCTCGGTCGGGGCCACCGACATCGGCAACATCCCGCAGCGGCAGGCCAAGTGGGTCTATCAGCTCCGCCCGACCGCGAGCTTCGGCCCGCTCGATGTCGGCGCAACGCTGACCGGCACCTCGGGCTCGTACACCGATAGCAGCAATACGCTGCGCCAGCCGGCGTTCAACGTCGTCGGGCTATTCGGCGAGTATGCGCTGCTCAAGCGGCTGCACGTCAATGCACACGTCGACAACCTGCTCAACGTTGTCGGCATCACCGAGGTCGACCAGAACCCGAACGCGGCGGGGGTCGGTGCGGCACGGTCGATCCTGGGCCGGTTGATCTCGGTCGGAGCGCGGTTCGACTTCTAAACCAGCCGACTAAAGGCTGACGTCACCACGACGCCGCCGCTGCCCCAGCGTAAGCTGGGGCCCCATCTCCGGGCAGTTC
>CAXTTR010000003.1:0-6268 GCA_964247215.1 uncultured Sphingomonadaceae bacterium | reverse complement strand
ACCACGCGATCGAGGGTGGGCCCCAGCTTGCGCTGGGGCAGCGAAGTATGGTGGCGAAGCCGGTCAGATTACCGAGCAGCCACGTCAGGCTCGCCTACAGGATAAACTTCGACAAATCCGTATTCCGCGCAATATCACCCAACTGCTGCTCGACATACGCCCCGTCGACCACCACCGTCTCGCCGCGCCGGTCGCTTGCGTCGAAGCTGACCGCTTCAAGCAGCTTCTCGCAGATCGTCTGCAGCCGCCGCGCGCCGATATTCTCGACCGCGTCGTTGACCTGCGCCGCGGTCGCCGCGATCGCCTCGATACCGCCCGGCGTAAAGCTCAGCGTGACGCCCTCGGTGCCGAGCAGGGCGGTGTACTGACGGATCAGCGACGCTTCGGTCTCGGTCAGGATGCGGACAAAGTCGCCCTTGCTCAGGCCTTTGAGCTCGACGCGGATCGGCAGGCGGCCCTGCAGCTCGGGCAGCAGGTCCGACGGCTTCGATACCGAAAACGCGCCCGATGCAATGAACAGCACATGGTCGGTCTTGACCGGGCCGTACTTGGTCGCGACCGTCGTGCCCTCGATCAGCGGCAGCAGGTCGCGCTGGACGCCCTCGCGGCTGACCGAGCCACCGCGGACATCGCTGACCGCGATCTTGTCGATCTCGTCGAGGAAGACGATGCCGTTCTGCTCGGCCGAACGGACCGCCTCGCGGTTGATGTCGTCGCTGTCGAGGCGCTTGTCGCTCTCCTCGTTGAGCAGCACCTCCCACGCGGCTTCGACCGGCATCTTGCGGCGCTTGGTCTTGCCCTGGCCCATTGCCTTGCCAAGCATCTCGGAGATGTTGATCATCTGGGGCTGGCCGGGAATCTCGAACGACGCCGACAGCGTGTCCTCGACCTCGATCTCGATCTCGCGGCCCTTCAAATGACCGTCGCGGAAGCGCGCGCGGAAGGCAGCGCGGGTCGCCTCGCTGGCGTCCTTGCCGACCAGTACATCGAGCAGCCGCGCCTCGGCGGCCGCTTCGGCGGCGTCTTTCACCCCAGCGCGGCGGTTGGCGCGGACGAGCCGGATCGACTCCTCGACAAGGTCGCGGATAATCGAGTCAACGTCGCGCCCGACGTAGCCGACCTCGGTGAACTTGGTCGCCTCGATCTTGAGGAACGGCGCGTCGGCGAGCTTCGCCAGCCGGCGGCTGATCTCGGTCTTGCCGCAACCCGTAGGTCCGATCATCAGGATGTTCTTCGGGTTTACTTCATCGCGTAAATCGTCGCCGAGCTGCTGCCGCCGCCAGCGGTTACGCAAGGCAACCGCAACCGCGCGCTTGGCGTCGGTCTGCCCGACGATGTAGCGGTCGAGCGCGCTTACAACCTCGCGCGGGGTCAGCGCCGCACCGGTGTCGGCGCCGGCGGGGGTGATGGGCAGGGTCACATTCATCCGATGGTTTCCACGGTCAGATTGGTGTTGGTGTAGACGCAGATGTCGGCGGCGACCTGCATCGCCTTGCGCGCGATCGCCTCCGCATCGTGGCTGCTGTCGGCGAGCGCCCGCGCCGCGGCGAGCGCGTAATTGCCGCCCGAACCGATCGAGGCAATGCCGTCGGCGGGTTCGAGCACGTCGCCGGTGCCGGTCAGGATCAGCGTCACGTCCTTGTCGGCGACGATCATCATCGCTTCCAAGCGCCGCAGGTAACGGTCGGTACGCCAGTCTTTCGCGAGCTCGACCGCGGCGCGCGTCAGCTGGCCAGGGAAGCGCTCGAGCTTGGCTTCCAGGCGTTCGAACAGCGTGAACGCGTCCGCCGTCGCCCCGGCGAACCCGGCGATGACGTCGCCGCCGCTGCCGAGGCGGCGCACTTTCTTGGCATTGGCCTTCATCACGGTCTGGCCCATCGTCACTTGGCCGTCACCGGCGATGACAACGCGGCCGTCCTTGCGTACGGCGACGATCGTCGTGCCGTGCCAGTCGGGGAAATCCGCCATGTTCGCTTTCGTTAAGTGGGAGTATTGATCCCAATGTAGGAAAGCACAGCGGCGATTGAAGGGGTGCGGCGGCGAAGGCGAAGCCGCACCGAAGCTCGGAAGTTCACTGCCTCGAACGATGATTTCGTAATACTGTAAATAACTTAGCTGATGTCCGAAAGTCGCCTTAGAAGCTGCGTCCCGTGCGTAAATCCAAGCATTGCAACGGACGTTGCTTGACGATTAACCTCGATGGTTTTAAATGTCAACACGGATTACAAACAGGCCCCATCAGGCTTAGCAGCCAGTGGTAAATACCATCGCGCTCTGGATCCTGCGGCTGTGCAGCTTAGGCGGTCAACACCCACGCCAGCGTCTCACCCGCGTGGAACGGCACCAGTGCGCTACCCGCTGCCGCCAGCGTCTCCGGCACCTGCGCTGGTATCCGCCGCAACTCGACCATGCCGTCGTTGAGCGGCAGCCCGTAAAAGCGGGCACCATGTTCAGAAGCGAAGCCTTCGAGCTTGTCGAGCGCGCCTTCTTCGTCGAACACCTTGGCATAGCTTTCGAGCGCGTACGGTGCGTTGAACACCCCCGCGCACCCGCACGCCGACTGCTTGGCCTCGATCAGGTGCGGGGCGGAGTCGGTGCCTAGAAAGAACTTTGCATTTCCCGATATCGCAGCACGGCGCAGCGCGAGCCGGTGGCGCTCGCGCTTGACGACCGGCAGACAGTATAGATGCGGGTGGATGCCACCGGCGAACATCGCATTGCGGCTGTATTCGAGATGATGCGGCGTGATCGTCGCGGCGAGCTGCGGCCCGGCGGCGCTGACGAAGTCGACGGCGTCGGCGGTGGTTATATGCTCGAAAACGATTCTGAGCGCGGGGAACTCGCTGACGATGCGGCGCAGCACGCGGTCGATGAACACCGCCTCGCGGTCGAAGATGTCGATGTCGGCGTCGGTGACCTCGCCGTGGATGAGTAGCGGCATGCCGATGCGCTGCATGGTCTCGAATACCGCGCTCAGCTTGCCGGTATCGGTGACCCCCGCCGCAGAGTTGGTCGTCGCATTCGCCGGATAGAGCTTGGCCGCGGTGAAGACACCCTCGGCGCATCCGCGCGCGAGGTCATCGGGGTCGGTGCCATCGGTCAGATACGCCGTCATCAGCGGCTCGAACCGCTGGCCGGGTGCAACCGCGGCGACGATTCGCTCGCGGTAGGCACGCGCGGCGGCAACGCTGGTCACCGGCGGGTTGAGATTGGGCATGACGATCGCGCGCGCGAACTGCCGGGCGGTGTACCCGGCGACCGCCGCCAGCATCGCGCCGTCGCGAAGGTGGACATGCCAGTCGTCGGGGCGGCGGATGACGAGGGTATCGATCATCGCGCGACCTAACCGGGTCGCCGCCGAGGCGTCAATTCGAGTAGGACTCATCGGGCAAATCGGTTAGAGTGTGGCAATGGCTGAAACGAGCCGCTTGGGAGGATGACGATGGCAACGCGGGCGCTCGACCTCGATTACGATCCACTGTCGGCGGCGCGGGCAGAAGCGTATGCGATGCCGATCAGCGAGATCGACATGGTCGATCCCGAGCGGTTCCGCACCAACACGCACTGGCCGTTTTTCGAGCGGCTGCGCAACGAAGCGCCGGTGCATTACTGCGCCAACGGGCGCTTCGGGCCGTACTGGTCGATCACGCGCTACGCCGACATCATGGCGATCGATACCGATCACGTCCGCTTCTCGTCCGACGCGCACCTCGGCGGTATCACGGCGAAGGACTTCGACTCGGACTTCCTGCTCCCGATGTTCATCGCGATGGACCCGCCCAAGCACGACATCCAGCGCAAGGCGGTGTCGCCGATCGTCTCGCCGCTCAACCTCGCGAAGATGGACGTGCTGATCCGCGAACGCGCGCAGGAAATATTCGATCACTTGCCGGTCGGCGAGACGTTCGACTGGGTCGACCGGGTTTCGGTCGAGCTGACGACACAGATGCTCGCGACGCTGTTCGACTTTCCGTGGGAGGATCGCCGTAAGCTGACTTTCTGGTCCGACATCGCGACCAAGGACGACACTGTACCGGGCAATCCGACCAAGGCCGAGCGCGAGGGCCATTTGCTCGAATGCCTGATGTACTTCACCAAGCTGTGGAACGAGCGCGTCAACAAGGAACCGGGCAGCGACCTCGTCTCGATGCTGGCGCACAACCCGGCGACGCGCGACATGATTCCGATGGAATATCTGGGAAACCTGATCCTGCTGATCGTCGGCGGCAACGACACGACGCGCAACTCGATCACCGGCGGGCTGCTGGCCTTGAACGAGAACCCCGCCGAATATGCCAAGCTGCGCGCCAGCCCGGCGCTGATCGAGAACATGGTATCGGAGATCATCCGCTGGCAGACGCCGCTGGCGCACATGCGGCGGACCGCGCTCGAGGACGTCGAGTTTCGTGGGGCACACATCAAGAAGGGCGACCGCGTCGTGATGTGGTACGTCTCGGGCAACCGTGACGAGCGCGCCATTCCCAACCCCGACGCGTTCATCATCGACCGGCCGCGGGCACGGCAGCATCTGTCGTTCGGCTTTGGCATTCACCGCTGCGTCGGTAACCGCCTCGCCGAAATGCAGCTGCGTATTGTCTGGGAAGAGATCCTCAAGCGCTGGCCCAGGATCGAGGTAATGGGCGAGCCGCGCCGGGTGCCATCGGCATTCGTCAAAGGGTATGAGACGCTGCCAGTCCGTATCCCCGCCTGATCCAGCGCCCGCGCCGGCTCCTGATCCAGCGCTCCCCGCTCGCAAGCTTTTACAGGGACTGCAATGCCAGCCATCACGTACATCGAGCACAGCGGCATCAGCCATGTCGTCGACGTCGAGGACGGCCTTTCAATCATGGAGGGTGCGTTGAGCAACGGCGTGCCGGGTATCGACGGTGATTGCGGCGGCAATTGCGCCTGCGCGACCTGCCACGTCTATGTCGACCCAGCATGGGCCGGGCGCACCGGCGTTCGCACCAGCATGGAGAGCGCGATGCTCGAATTTGCCGAGGGCGTGACCCCGGAGAGCCGCCTGTGCTGCCAGATTACGGCATCCGCCGCGCTCGACGGGCTGGTGGTGCGCCTGCCGCTGTCGCAGCATTAGAGCGACAGGCTAGAGATCGCGCACGAGCTTCCTGACCACCGCGATCCACGGCGCATCGGCGACGACGATCTGACGCGTCCCCGAAGCAAGCGGTTGTAGCTGCAGCCGCCGCGCTTCCGCCCCGACCAGCCGCCCGAACGCGAACCGCCCGACGCCGCGCGGCAGTAGCACGTCACGGTTCAAGGCCGAGCTGAACGCTTCGGGGTCGAGCTTGTCGAGCCACAGCGAATCACCGGCCCGGTAATCGCCCTGCGCCGCCTCGACCATGACACCGACGACATTGCCGCCCGGCACCGGCGGCAGCAGCGCGGTGGTGCGCCTGGGCGCGACGACGCCCTCGGCGGTCAGCATCGCCGCGACCGGCACGTCGATACGGTCGGGCAGTGTCACGAGATCAGCGGCGACCACGCCCAGCGCGGCGGCGATGCGGTTGAGCCAGCCGACCGAGACGGTGCGCATGCCGGTCTCGAGCCGCCCGATCGTCTGCGCGGTCGTCGGTGGCTGACAGGCTGCAGCAACCTGATGCAGTGTCATGTGCTTGGCTTTGCGAACTTCGCGGATACGCGTGATCACGATTTGTCTCCTGAACCGGTGTGGTTCCAGGCTGTCCTACAGCCAGCGCGCTGTGGCAAGCGCTCATTACACCATATAGGATGAATGCTCATGGCCAAGCTAAATCGGCAGCCGACTCGGGCCGCACCTGCAGCGGCCGCAATCCCCGATGCCGGACCGCGGCTGCTGGTCAAGCGCCGCCTGCCGCCGTCGCAGGTCGTCGATCAGACGGTGGTGACGGTCAACCTCGCCGAATCGCCGCTCGGCTGGCTGATGCGGCATCAGATGATCTCGCCGCGCCAGTTCGAGGCAGGCGAGCGGCTGCGCGCGGATTACGAGCGGGCCCAGCTTGCGCCGTCGGTGACGATGCGCTGGGATGCGGCGCCGACCGCGAAGACGGCGCGCGGCGCACCAACGGGTCTCGATCCGACCAGCTCGCAACTTGCTGCAAAGCAGCGCTTCGCCAGCGCTATCGACCTCGTCGGAGCCGGGCTGTCCGACGTGCTGTGGCGCGTCGTCTGTGCCAACGAGGGGCTTGCCGGTGCGGAGCGCGCGCTCGGCTGGCCGGCGCGTTCGGGCAAGGTCGTGCTCGGGCTGGCGCTCGACCGGCTGGCCGACGCA
>CAXTTR010000002.1:5644-25848 GCA_964247215.1 uncultured Sphingomonadaceae bacterium | reverse complement strand
TCGGTGAACTGCGGTATCCGGCAGGTTTCGGTGCCATCGGCATCGGACCGCTGGGTCGTCATCCGGCGGCAGTCGTCGGCATCGCTCGGCGGGGTGCGAAAGTCGGCACTACGCTGCTTGGGAACCATGCTGCCGTTGAGTTCGATCCGGCCATCGATCAGGCGCACGCGGTCGCCCGGCAAGCCGATGACACGTTTGATGAAGTCGGTACGGTTGTCGCCCGGTGTCTTGAAGACGATGATGTCGCCACGACGCGGATCGGCACCGCCAAGCCGCCCGCCGAACAACGGCAGCCCAAGCGGGAACGAGTAGCGGCTGTAGCCATAGGGCCACTTGGCGACGACAAGGTAATCACCGACGAGCAGCGTCGGCAGCATCGACTGCGACGGAATATCGAACGGCTCATAGGCCAGGCTGCGCAGCGTCAGCGCCAGCAGCAGCGCCGTCGTCAGCAGCCGCGCGACGCTGCTCAGCCAGCGATACTGCAGCCGGGCGCGAGCGAAATGGCGGCGGCGAACCGGGTCGGAGAGCAACGACGACATGCGCGCCTAGGCTTGGCGCTGGCCGGGACGCGGTGTCAAGCGCAGCTGATCGCGCCAGCCGCGCATGAGTGACTCGCGCGGCGTACGCTGCTAACCGCCGCTCGCTTGCCGCAAAGGACGACCGCCAATGCCTGCCCCGCTCGATACCACTGCAGCCTGGCATGCGCTGGCGGAGCATGCCGCAGCGCTCGGCGTACCCGATCTGGCGCGGCTGTTCGCTAGCGACGCGACGCGGGTCGAAACGATGTCGCGCACGGTAGCCGGAGTATATGCAGACTTCTCCAAGCTTGCGGCGACGACGGAGACGCTGCGCTTGCTGGACACGCTCGCCGGGACTGCCGGCTTCGACGACTGGCGCGAGCGGTTGTTTGCGGGCGGCGTTGTCAATCCGTCCGAGCACCGCGCCGCGACCCACATGGCCGAGCGCGGCGTCGGCTCGAACAAGGATGTGGCCGCTGCTGCAGCCGGCCAAGCTAAGCTTCGCAAGCTGGCGGACAATATGCGCGCCGATGCCGGTATCGCGCATGTCCTGCACATCGGCATCGGCGGTTCGGCGCTCGGCCCGGCGCTGCTGCTCGACGCGCTCGGGCATGACGGAGACGGTCCCGCGGTGCACGTCGTCGCCAACATCGACGGCGTCGCGCTCGCCCGCGCGATGGCGCAGTGCGACCCGCTGCGGACGCGCGTTGTGATCGTCTCGAAAACGTTCACCACGCAGGAAACGATGACCAACGCCGCGAGCGCGCTGGCGTGGCTGGCAGCGGCCGGGATCGGCGAGCCGCGCGCAAAGTGTATCGCGGTCACCGCTGCTCCGGGCAAGGCGGCGGCATGGGGCATCGCCGATGACGACATCCTGCCGTTCGCCGAGACGGTCGGCGGGCGCTATTCATTGTGGTCCGCGGTCGGCCTGCCGCTCGCGTTGCGCTGCGGTGTGGCAGCCTTCGACGCGCTGCAGGCCGGAGCCGCGGCAATCGACGCGCATTTCCGGGATACGCCGTTCACCGGCAATCTTCCGGCGCTGGCGGGCGCGCTCGACGTCTGGTCGGCGGTGCTTCGTGGCCAGCCGCTGCGCGCGGTGTTCGCTTACGACGAGCGGCTGCGGCTGCTGCCCGCCTACCTCCAGCAGCTCGAGATGGAGTCGAACGGCAAGCGTGTCGACCGCGACGGGCAGGTCCTGCCCTACCCGACCGGCGCGGTGACGTGGGGCGGTACCGGCACCGACGCGCAGCATGCGGTGTTCCAGCTGCTCCACCAGGGCCATCACCCCGGCCCGGTCGAGTTCGTCGCTGTCGCCGAGCCCGGCCATGCGCTCGGCGGCGACCACCACAAGCAGCTGCTCGCCAACTGCTTCGCACAGGGCGCGGCGCTGATGCGCGGCCGCAGCTTCGACGCGGCGCTGGCGCTGTCGGGCGGCGACCCGGCGCTGGCGGCGGCGAAGACCTTTCCCGGCAACCGGCCGTCGGCGACGCTGCTGCTCGACCGGCTCGACGCGTTCAGCCTCGGCGCACTGCTGGCGTTCTACGAGCACCGGACGTTCACCGCGGCGTGCCTGCTCGGCATCAACCCGTTCGATCAATGGGGCGTCGAGCTGGGCAAGGAGATGGCCAACACGGCGCAGGCTGCGGGGTCGAGCGAGAGCGCGTTCGATCCTTCGACGACGGATTTGCTGCGCCGGGCTCAGGCCACTCAGTCGTCGAGGGCGCTATAGATCAACGTCCGCAACTCGCGTCGCACGGGATACGTCGAGCTTGGGATCAGCTGGGTCATAAACACCACGACGATGTCCTCGACCGGGTCGACCCAGAAGAACGTGCTCGCCGCGCCGCCCCAGAAGTAATCACCGGCGCTGCCCGGCATCAGTGTCTTCGCCGCATCGAGCGTCGTCGCGAAGCCGAGCCCGAAACCGACGCCGTCGTACGCCGCCTCGCTGAACAGCGACCGCGACAGTGCCGCGATGCTCGCGCCGCCGGGCAAATGGTTCGCGGTCATCAGGTCGAGCGTCTTGCGGCCGATCAGCCGGTGGCCGTCGAGCGTACCGCCGTTCAGCATGGCGTTGCCGAAACGCATGTAGTCCGCCGCGGTCGATACCAGCCCGCCGCCGCCGGAGACCAGGCTCGGCGGCTGCAGGAAGCTGCTCGTCGCCGGGTCGTCCTGCAGCTGGATGCCGCCCTTGCCGTCGGGCTCGTAGCAAGCCGCCAGCCGCGACGCCTTGTCCGCAGGCACATGAAAGCCGGTGTCGACCATGCCGAGCGGGTCCAGGATACGCCGCTGCAGGAAGGCCTCGAACGGCTCGCCGCTGATCACCCCGATCAAATAGCCGAGCACGTCGGTTGCGATCGAGTAAATCCACGCGTCGCCCGGCGAATATTCGAGCGGAATCCTGGCGACCGCGGTGATCATCTCGGCGAGCGTTCCCGCCTTCTCGATCTCGCCGATCTTGTGCGCGCGGTAGGCGGCATCGACGTTCGAACGCAGCTGGAAGCCGTAGGTCAGCCCTGCCGTGTGCCGCAGCAGGTCGACGATCTGCATCGGCCGCGTGCACGGGTGCGTCGCGAAGCCGGTGCGGTGCGTGCCCGCGTCGAACACGCCGAGGTTCTTCCACTCGGGGATGTAGCGGTGCACCGGATCGTCGAGCGCGACCTTGCCTTCCTCGACCAGCATCATGAACGCCACCGAGGTCAGCGGCTTGGTCATCGAGTAGATGCGGAAGATCGTATCCGCCGCGAGCGGCACGCCGCGCTCGATATCAGCGTGGCCGAGCAGCGCGGTGTAAGCCGGCTCGCCGTAGCGCGATACCGATAGCAATGCACACGGCAGCTTGCCCGGCTGGATGTAGCGCTCGTCGAGGAACCGCTCGATCCGCGTCAGCCGCTCGCGCGAGAAGCCGAGATTGCCGTCGAGGTCGTCACCGCCTGCCATCATGTCGATTACATCATCCACTACAGCGTCGGCTGGTCGAACCGCCGCGGCATTACCTCGGCGTGAAGTTCGAGAATCGCCGTGCTCGCCGTCGTCCGGCACAGAGCTGGCACGACTGCATGGAGGACGCACGCGCCCGCCGCCGCGCCGAGCTTGGTCGCGGTGCCGAGGCTGGCGCGCAGGTGTTCGAGATAGCTCTCGCCGACGCTGGCAGGATGATCGGTGAACAGCGCTCGCAGCATGGGCCGGCTCCAGTTGACGCGCCCGCTATCGCCAATAACGGCGCGGCTGACAACGGCTGTTGCTGACAACGGCTGATTACCGCGCTATACGGATGCCGCGGGCGATTAGCTCAGTTGGTAGAGCATGCCCTTTACACGGGCAGGGTCGGCGGTTCGAGCCCGTCATCGCCTACGTTTTCTTCGGTGCGGACTACGTCTACACCAAGACCAACAACGCCGTGACCTTCACCGACCTGCGCTCGGTGCGGATCGGCACGCCCAACCCGAGCGAGGCGGTCAACGTACCGGTATCGCTGTAGCTGATCCGCATCGGTGCGCGCTTTAAATTTTAGGCGAACTCGCGCCGCTTACTTCCTGCTCCACTCCCCTTCAGGGGAGGGGCCGGGGGTGGGGTCGCGCTCCGAGAGGCGGCAGTCTCTCGCGCGAAGTCCCCACCCCCCGACCCCCTCCCCTGAAGGGGAGGGGGAGCAGAAAGGAAGCATCAATCCACCGGCACTCCCGGCAGCAGCTTCGCCACGCGAATCGTCAGCGACGTCCGCACGCTCGCCACATTGGGTGCCGGCGTCAGTTCGCTGGTCAGGAAGCGCTGGAACTCCTGCAGGTCGTGCGCGACGACCTTCAGCAGGAAGTCGATGTCGCCGTTGAGCATATGACACTCGCGGACCTGCGGCAGCTCGGCGATGTGCGCCTCGAAGGCCCGGAGGTCGGCCTCGGCCTGGCTGATCAGGCTCACCATCGCAAATACGGTGACGCCGTAGCCGAGCTGCACGGGGTTGAGGTCGGCGTGATAGCCGTGGATAACCCCGGCCTCCTCGAGCGCGCGGACGCGTCGCAGGCACGGCGGCGCGGTCAGCCCGGCGCGCTCGGCGAGTTCGACGTTGGTGATGCGACCTTCGGCCTGCAGCTCGCTGAGGATCACGCGGTCGATCGCATCGAGCTGCAGACGCGACCGATGCATGATAACTCCCGTTGAACCAGCTTACACTATAAGAAAGTTGCGGCGACACGCAACGATGCAATGCCGCAGACGGGATGACGCGCGGGCCAGCAGCGCTTAGATAGAACGCACGAAGGAGTTCGCATGTCCGACACCGTCCATACCCGCGTCCTGATCATCGGCTCCGGCCCGGCCGGTTACACTGCCGCAATCTATGCCGCGCGCGCCGCGCTCGCACCGGTGCTGGTGCAGGGGCTGCAGCCTGGCGGCCAGCTGACGATCACCACCGATGTCGAGAACTGGCCCGGCGACACCAGCGTCATGGGCCCCGACCTGATGGTCCGCATGGCGGCGCAGGCCGAGCACGTCGGCGCGCGGATGATCTCCGACATTATCACCGACGTCGACCTCAGCCGCTATCCGTTCGTGGTCACCGGCGACGGCGGCACCGAATATATCGCGAGCAGCCTCGTCGTTGCGACGGGGGCGCAGGCGCGCTGGCTGAATCTGCCGTCGGAGACACATTTCCGCGGCTTCGGCGTTTCGGCGTGCGCGACCTGCGACGGGTTCTTTTATCGCGGCAAAACCGTCGCGGTGGTCGGCGGCGGTAACACCGCCGTCGAGGAGGCGCTGTTCCTGACCAACTTCGCCAGCAAGGTCTATCTCATCCACCGCCGCGGCGAGCTGCGCGCCGACAAGACCAACCAGGCGCGGCTATTCGCCAATGCCAAGATCGAGATGATCTGGAACGCCGAGGTTGCCGAGGTCGAAGGCACCGAGGCACCGCGCAGCGTTACCGGCATCACGCTGCTCGACACGCGCCACGGCATGTCGCGGTTGCTGCCGGTCGACGGGCTGTTTATCGCCATCGGTCATGTACCTGCGACCGAGCTGTTCCGCGGCAAGCTGGCGATGGACGACGAGGGCTATTTGCTGACCGCGCCCGACTCGACCGCGACGTCGGTGCCGGGCGTGTTTGCAGCGGGCGACGTCAAGGACAAGGTGTTCCGTCAGGCGGTCACCGCAGCGGGCATGGGCTGCATGGCGGCGCTGGAGGCCGAGCGGTTTCTGGCGCATCCGCCCCATGCGGTGCTGGCGAAGGAGCCGGTGTTCGAGGCGGCGTGAATGGCGCTAGCCCACAGGCACCAGCTCGCGCAAATGCTCGATGATCTCACCCGTCCGGTATGGCTTCGGTAAAAAACGGCTACCCTCGGGCATGGTGTTGATTGCCGGATGCGCGCGGCCCGAGGTGATCAGCTGCCCGATCCACGGCCAGTGCCGCAGCGCATGATGCGCCAGCGCCAGCCCGTCAAGTTCGCCGGGCATGTGCACATCGGTGAACAGCACGTTGATCTTGGCGGCCTGCGTCTCAAGCACGTTCAGCGCCTCGTCGGCGTTGTCGGCCTCGAGCACCGTATAACCGGCATCGGCGAGCACATCGACCGCCATCAGCCGGATCAGCGGTTCGTCCTCAACAATGATCACGACAACCTGATCTGTCTTCATACTTTCTAAATACAGCCGGAACCGTACGGTTCCGCGCCTAGTGCCGCTTAAAACGCCGCTGTTCCGTTTGAATTTGGCAACATTAGCGCTGCATCTTCATGATCTGATCCATTGGCAGCATGTTCTGGTTGAGGTTGGTCATGATAAAGATCGACCCGGCGAGCACGAGGAAGACGATGAGAAGCCCGAAGGCCAGCGCCAATATGGTGTTGGTGCTGTCGGGCCCGGTGTTGACGTGCAGGAAGAAGACGAGGTGGATGCCCATCTGGCCAATGGCGAGGACGATCAGCCCGATCGGGATGCCTGGCCCCCAGATCAACCGGCTATGGACGATGTAGAACGACACCGCCGTCATGATGACGGCGAGAGCGAGTCCGATGGTGTAGCCGACGATCTGAGTCGAGACGTTCTCACCGCTCTCGGCCCGCCGGTCGCCCGGAGCCGACTGCGACCGGTTCGCTTCGATGTCCGCCATCACGCCACTCCCAGCAGATACACGACGGTGAACAGCGCCACCCAGATGATGTCGAGCGCATGCCAAAACAGCGCGAAGCACAAGATGCGCCGCTGAATGTCGTCACGGAAACCTTTGGCATAGACCTGCGCCATCATCGTCAGCAGCCACAACAGCCCGATCGAGACGTGCAACCCGTGGCAGCCGACGAGCGCGAAGAACGACGACAGGAACGCGCTCCGGCTTGGCCCCGCGCCCTGCGCGACCAACCCGGACAGCTCGTGCAGCTCGAGACCGATAAATCCCGCGCCTAAAACGAACGTCGCCGCCATGGCGATGTAAAACCAGCGCGGGTTACGCACATCGGCGGCGATACTTGCCATGCCGCAGGTGAAACTTGAGGTCAGCAGCAACCCGGTTTCGATCGCGGTGTTCTGCAGATCGAACAGCTGACGGCCGGCCGGGCCGCCTGCCGTCGCGCTCGACAGCACAGCGTACGCCGCGAAAAACCCCGCGAACATGATGATGTCGCTGAGCAGGAAGATCCAGAAGCCGTAGGCAACGACGATGCGCTTGCCGACGACGCCGCCCTCGCTCTGCGACAGCGATGCGTCCGCCGGGCGCGGTCCGCCATGCCCGACCTGATTAGGGTCGGCGTACCCAGCCTGCGCGCTCATTCGGCCGGCACCGGGGCGCGGTCGGGTGCGGCCGGTGCCTGCGTCGACTGCTGCTCCTCGATCGGCCATGGCTCGGCAGCCTTGATCGCCTTGCGATGTTTCAGGTCGATGCGGCGCACCGTAGCGGCGGGGATGACCTCCTCACTGACGTCGCGCCATGCAAAGACGACGAACGTCGCCCAGGCACCGACAAAGCCGACGATCGCCAGCCACCAGATATGCCAGATCAGTGCGAAGCCGATCACCGTCGCAAAGAACGCGCTGACCACGCCGGTCGCGGTCCGCCTGGGCATTTCGATGTCTTCATACTTCGGCTCGGGGGCTTCGCGGACGCGGCGCTTGATGCCCCAGAACGCGTCTTCACCCTCGACGTTGGGCAGCACGGCGAAGTTATAGGCCGGCGGCGGCGAGGCGGTCGCCCATTCGAGGCTACGGCCGTTCCACGGATCGCCGGTCACGTCGCGCAAGCTCTCGCGGTCGCGGATGCTGACGTAAAGCTGCGCGATCAGGCAGCCGATACCGATGGCGATCAGCGCCACCCCAGCGCTGGCAACGAGCAGCCACGGCTGCCACGCGGCGACATCGTAGTGCTGCATCCGCCGCGTCATGCCCATGAAGCCGAGCACGTACAGCGGCATGAACGCGACGTAGAAACCGACCAGCCAGAACCAGAATGCCGCCTTGCCCAAGCCAGCGTGAAGCTTGAAGCCGAAAGCCTTCGGGAACCAGTACATATAGCCGGCAAAGCCGCCGAAGAGCACGCCGCCGATGATGACGTTGTGGAAGTGCGCGACCAGGAACAGGCTGTTGTGAAGCAGAAAGTCGACCGGTGGCAGCGCCAGCACGACGCCGGTCATGCCGCCGATGACGAAGGTGACGATGAACCCCACCGCCCACAGCAGCGGCGGCTCGTAGCGCAGCCGCCCGCCGTACATGGTGAACAGCCAGTTGAACACCTTGACTCCGGTCGGCACCGCGATGATCGTCGTCATAATCCCGAAGAAGGCGTTGACGTTGCCGCCAGCACCCATCGTGTAGAAGTGGTGCAGCCAGACCATGAAGGCGAGCACGCAGATGCACATCGTCGCCAGCACCATCGACCGGTAGCCAAACAGCGGCTTGGTCGAGAACGTCGACACGACCTCGGAAAAGATGCCGAATGCCGGCAGGATCAGGATGTAAACCTCGGGGTGACCCCACGCCCAGATCAGGTTCATGAACATCATGACGTTGCCGCCGCCGTCGTTCGTGAAGAAGTGAAAGCCGAGATAGCGGTCGAGCAGCAGCATCGCCGTCGTCGCGGTCAGGATCGGGAAGGCGGCGACGATCAGCAGGTTCGACGCCAGCGTCGTCCAGCAGAACATCGGCATCCGCATCAGGCTCATCCCCGGCGCGCGAATCTTTAGGATCGTGGTGACAAGGTTGATGCCCGATAACAATGTCCCAACACCCGATATCGACAGCGCCCACAGCCAGTAATCGATGCCGACGCCGGGTGAGTATTGCAGCTCGGACAGTGGCGGATACGGCAGCCAGCCGGTGCGCGAGAACTCGCCCACGACAAGGCTGATGTTGACGAGCAGCGCGCCCGTCGCGGTCAGCCAGAAGCTGGTCAGGTTGAGCGTCGGGAACGCCACGTCGCGGACGCCGAGCTGCAGCGGCACGACGAAGTTCATCAGCCCGATCATGAACGGCATCGCGACGAAGAAGATCATGATCGTGCCGTGCGACGAGAACACCTGGTCGTAGTGCTCGGGCGGCAGGTAACCCGGCGAGCGGAACGCCATCGCCTGCTGCGTCCGCATCATGATCGCGTCGGTGAAGCCGCGCAGCAGCATGACCAGCGCCAGCACCGTGTACATGATGCCGATACGCTTATGGTCGACGCTGGTGATGTACTCCTTCCACAGATACGGAAGGTAGCCCTTTACGACGATCCAGATGAGCAGCCCGGCGAGCACGACGCCGATCACCGCCGCCGCGATCAGCGGCAGCGGTTCGTCGAACGGGATCGCGGCCCAGCTAAGCTTTCCCAACATGATTGCCTCCACTGCGGGGCGAGATGTCCTTGTGCGGCGACGTCGGGCCCGGCCCGGGCGCGAGCTTTTGCAGCACGATGTCGTCGAACAGCCCGGGTGCGGCGCTGCGAAACGTCGACGGCGGCAGGTTAATGCTCTGGCGGCTGAGTTCGCGGTAGCTCGCCGCATCGAGCACCGGGCCAGCGGCGCGCGTCGCGGCGACCCACGCCCCGAACTGCGCCGGCGGCACCGCATGCGCGACGAAGTGCATGTCGGCGAAGCCATCGCCGCTGAAATCCGACGACAGCCCATAGTAATTTCCGGGCCGGTCAGCGGCGAGGTCGAGCTGCGTGGTCATACCGTTCATCGCATAGATCATGCTGCCGAGCTGCGGGATAAAGAACGCGTTCAGCACGCTCGCCGAGGTGATCGAGAAGTGCACCGGCGCACCGGCGGGCACGACCAGCTGATTGATGCTGGCGACGCCCTGCTCGGGGTAGATAAACAGCCACTTCCAGTCGAGTGCGACGACCTGCACCTCGAGCGGCTTGCCGCGCGACTTCAAAGGCACCGCCGGGTCGAGGTCATGGCTGCCGGTCCAGATCACCCCGCCAAGCAGCAGGATGACGAGCAGCGGAATCCCCCAGGTCACCAGCTCGATACGCCCCGAATAGGCGAACTCGGGGCGATACCTGGCGCGCTTGTTCGAGGCGCGGAACCACCATGCGAACGCGAGTACCGCGAGGATTGTCGGGACGACGATCGCCAGCATGATCGCCAGCGAATTGTAGAAGATGATGTTCTCGGCCGCGCCGACCGGCCCCTGCGGCGACAGCACGATCGAACTGCACCCGGACAGGCTGATGGCGATGAACACCATATGCAGTGCCGCCGGGCCCTTCATGCAGCGACGATGGCGCGCTTGCTTCACACGATGCCTTCCAATTGCACTGAACCGGTACCGCTGACCCGAAGTGCAGTACACCGGGCTTAACCGCGCAGCAGCGATCGGGTTGCCCGACGAGTGTGAGTCTGGGCAAGTTGGAGGACAGTCTCAGGCGTGTAGTACCGCTGTCCCAGCGAAAGCTGGGACCATTTCCGGGCAACGCGCGCACTGCCCGGAAATGGGTCCCAGCTTCCGCTGGGACAGCGGGTGATGGTTGGTATGAGTTGTTGGCTAATCTGAGTGCCCAACGCTATCTTGAATCAACTGCCTTCTTCAGTACGAAATCTCATCAGGATATACCATGTTCCACTTCGCTGGCCGCCACCGATACAGCGCCAGCAGCGCGATGCTTGCGGCAATTGTGACCACGCTATTCACGACCGGCCCGGCCTTTGCCGCGAAACAGCGTAGCGCAGCATCACCTCCGATAACCGAGCCCACCCTGCGCGCCACTGCCGCCGCGCTGCGCGACCGGGCCTCCCGCGGCGATAATGTCGCCTACACGCTGCTCGAGTCGCTCACCACCGAGATCGGTCCGCGGCCCGCCGCCAGCCCGGCGATGCACCGCGCCGCCGACTGGGCGGTCGCGCATCTGACCGCGCTCGGCTTCGAGAATGTTCACCGCGAGGCGATCAACATGCCGGCGTGGACGCGCGGGCAGGAGACTGCGGAGGTCACCGCACCGTTCCCGCAGCGGCTGGTGATCACCGCGCTCGGCGGCTCGGTGGCGACGCCGCCCGGCGGCATCGAGGCTGAGATCGCGCTGTTTCACAGCTATGACGACATGCTCGCCGCCGCGCCCGGGTCGCTCACCGGCAAGGTCGCCGTCGTTACGCAGCCAATGCCGATCGGCGGCTACGGTGCCTATTACCGCATCCGCGGGCTCGGCCCCGCCGAGGCCGCCAGGCGCGGCGCGGTCGCGTACCTGCTGCGTTCGCTGGCGACCGACGTGCGCCGCTCGCCGCATACCGGCACGATGACTTACACGCCCGAGTTCTCCGGCGGCGTCCAGCGCCCAGCGGCACAAATCCCCGCGGCCGCACTGACCGCGGTCGATGCCGAGCAGCTCGACCGCATGGCGTTGCGCGGCAAGCCGATCCGGCTGCACCTGACCCTGACCCCGACGCTGACGCCGAACCAGCTTAGCGAAACCGTCGTCGGCGAGCTGCGCGGCCGTGAGCGCCCCGACGAGGTCGTGCTGATCGGCGGTCATCTCGATAGCTGGGACCTCGGGACCGGCGCGATCGACGACGGCGCGGGAGTCGCGATCACCGTCGCCGCCGCCAAGCTGATTGCCGAGCTGCCGGTACGCCCCGCCCGCACCATCCGCGTCGTGCTCTTCGGTGCCGAAGAAGTCGGCCAGTCGAACATCGCCTATAGCGCCGCGCACCCCGCTGCTGAACAGGCCCGCATCGTTATTGCGGGCGAGTGCGACGAAGGTGCGGGGCACATCGGCTCGGTGCGGCTGCCGGCCGGCATTGCCGCATCGCCGTTCGGGCTGGCGCTGGCACGGACGCTCGGACCGATCGGCGCCTATGTCGATCCGCGGCCCGAAACCGACGGCGGCGGCGACCTCGAGTCGCTCGTCGGTGTGCCCTTCGCCGGGCTGCAGCAGGACGGCACGCACTATTTCGACTATCACCATACCCCCGACGACACGCTCGACAAGGTCGACCGGCGCGACCTCGACCAGAATGTCGCGGCGTGGGCGGCGTTCACCTACTTGGCCGCGAACACCGACGTGGACTTCCGGAAGTCGCCGCCCGTTGCCGCGCCTCCCGCTTTACCACGGTAAACCAGCGCTAGCGTTGACCGAAGCTGCCGCTTCCAGACATTGAGAGCTGTGGAGACCGCACACCTCAATTCGCCGTCACCCCCGCGAAGGCCGTGGCCCATAGCTACGGACGTTCGACGCGCATGGACCCCCGCCCTCGCGGGGGTGACGATCTGATGTCCGGTCTTATCGAAGGCAGATCCGCGCTGACCCACCTCGACCGGCTCGAGGCGGAAAGCATCCACATCATGCGCGAGGTCGTCGCCGAGGCCGAGCGGCCGGTGATGCTCTACTCGGTCGGCAAGGATTCCGCGGTGATGCTGCATCTGGCGAAGAAGGCATTCTTCCCGGCCGCACCGCCGTTTCCGCTGCTCCATGTCGATACGACGTGGAAGTTCAAGGCGATGTACGAGCTGCGTGAGCGCGCCGCGCGTGACGCGGGCATGGAGCTTATCGTTTACCAGAACCCCGAGGCGAAGGCGCGCGGCATCAACCCGTTCGATCACGGCGCGCTGCACACCGACATGTGGAAGACCGAGGGGCTCAAGCAGGCGCTCGACCACTACGGCTTCGACGCCGCATTCGGCGGCGCGCGGCGCGATGAGGAGAAAAGCCGCGCCAAGGAGCGCATCTTCAGCTTTCGCGGCGTCAACCATCGCTGGGACCCGAAGGCGCAACGTCCCGAGCTGTGGAACCTTTACAACGCCCGCAAAGCCAAGGGCGAAAGCATCCGCGTGTTCCCGCTGTCGAACTGGACCGAGCTCGATATCTGGCAATATATCCAGGCCGAGAACATCGAGATCGTACCGCTGTACTTCAGCGCCCGGCGGCCGACGGTGGTGCGCGATGGCACCATCCTGATGGTCGACGACGAGCGCTTCCGCCTGCTGCCCGGCGAAGTGCCGGTGGAGCGCTCGATCCGCTTCCGCACGCTCGGCTGCTATCCGCTGACCGGCGCGGTCGAGAGCAAAGCGGCAACGCTGCCCGAGGTCATCCAGGAAATGCTGCTGACGACGACGTCGGAGCGCGAAGGCCGCGTCATCGACCATGATCAGACCGCGAGCATGGAGAAGAAGAAAGCCGAGGGCTACTTCTAATGGCCGACGCGCCCGAATCCAGCTTTGCCGCCGACGCGCTGATCGCCTCCGACATCGACGCCTATTTGCGCCAGCACCGCGACAAGTCGCTGCTGCGCTTCATCACCTGCGGCTCCGTCGACGACGGCAAGTCGACGCTGATCGGGCGCCTGCTGTACGATAGCAAATCGGTTTTCGACGACCAGTTGGCCGCGCTTGCCGTCGACAGCAAGCGCGTCGGCACGCAAGGCGCGAACATCGACTTCGCGCTGCTTGTCGACGGGCTGGCGGCCGAGCGCGAGCAGGGCATCACCATCGACGTCGCCTACCGCTTCTTCGAGACGACACGCCGCAAGTTCATCGTCGCCGACACGCCGGGGCACGAGCAATACACCCGCAACATGGTCACCGGCGCATCGACCGCCGACCTTGCGGTGATCCTCATCGACGCGCGCAAAGGCGTGCTGACGCAGACGCGGCGGCACAGCTACCTCGCACACCTGCTCGGCATCCGGAACATGGTGCTGGCGGTCAACAAGATGGACCTGATCGGCTATGATCAGGCGCGCTACGACGCGATCGTCGCCGACTACCGCGTGTTTGCCGAGAGCATCGGCATCGCCGCGTTCACGCCGATGCCGATCTCGGGGTTCATCGGCGACAATATCACGACGCGTTCGGCGAACACGCCGTGGTATGCCGGGCCGACGCTGATCGAGCATCTCGAAACCGTGCCGGTCGACGCGCAAGTAGCGCAACCGCGCGGGCTCAGGCTGCCAGTGCAGTGGGTCAATCGCCCCAACCTTGACTTCCGCGGCTTTGCCGGACTGATCGCCAGCGGCACCGTCCAGCCGGGGGACGCCGTGCGCGTGCTGCCATCGGGACGCACTTCGACCGTGGCGCGCATCGTCACCGCCGGCGGCGACCTGCCGCAAGCCGTCGCGGGCCAGTCGGTGACATTGACGCTCGCCGACGAGATCGACTGTTCGCGCGGCGATGTCATCGTCGCGGCTGCCGACCCGCCGCAGGTCGCCGATCAGTTTGAGACGACGCTCGTCTGGATGGCCGACGAGCCGTTGCTGCCCGGTCGCCCCTACTGGCTCAAGCTGGCGGCGCAGACCGTCTCCGCGACGGTCCAGCCGCCAAAGTACGCGGTCAACGTCAACACCATGGAGCATATCGCGGCGAAGACGCTGGAGCTGAATGCGATCGGCGTCACGACGGTGGCCACCGACCGGCCGGTCGTGTTCGAGCCCTATGCCGACAGCAAGACGCTCGGTGGTTTCATCTTGATCGACAAGCTGACCAACGCCACTGCCGCCGCGGGGCTGATCAACTTCGCGCTGCGCCGCAGCCAGAATGTCCACCGCCAGGCGCTCGATGTCGACCGCGAGGCGCACGCGCGGCTGAAGAACCAGCGCCCGGCGGTGCTATGGCTGACCGGGCTGTCGGGCGCGGGCAAGTCGACGATCGCCAACCTCGTCGAGAAAAAGCTGCTGCGGATGAACCGCCACACGTTCCTGCTCGACGGCGACAACGTCCGCCACGGGCTCAACAAGGATCTTGGCTTTACCGACGCCGACCGCGTCGAGAACATCCGCCGCGTCGGCGAAGTCGCGCGGCTGATGACCGATGCCGGGCTGATCGTGATCACCGCGTTCATCAGCCCGTTCCGCGCCGAGCGCCAACTGGTGCGCGACATGATGCTGCCGGGCGAGTTCATCGAAGTGCACATCGATACGCCGCTCGCCGAGGCAGAGGCACGTGATGTGAAGGGGCTGTACAAAAAGGCGCGCGCCGGGCAGCTCAAGAACTTCACCGGCATCGACAGCCCGTATGAGGCTCCCGCGGCTCCCGAACTGCGGATCGACACGACGACGATGAGCGCGGAAGCGGCAGCGACGGCGATTGTCGAATATCTGATCGGGAACGAGTAAAGTTTGGTGGGCCCTGTGGGACTTGAACCCACGACCTACCGATTAAAAGTCGGTTGCTCTACCGATTGAGCTAAGGGCCCAGCTCGCGGATGGCTTTAGGGCGAGCGTGACGGGCACGCAACTGCCGTGCGCTAAGATGCAGCACGGGATGCCGCCAGTCCGGCGCGATGTCGACCAGCGGGTCGAGGACGAAACTGCGCACGGCGAGAGCGCGATGCGGGACGAGCAGTCCGCGAGTGGCAGCATGCCATTGAGGCTGGGACGGGTACACCGCGCCCTCCGCCGCCACAATATCGAGGTCGAGCGTCCGCGGTCCCCAGCGCCGACCGCGGCGGCGGCCGAAGCGCTGCTCGATCGACTGCAGCAGGCGCAGCAGGTCGGGCAGCGGCAGCGCGGTGCTGACCGCCACCGCCGCATTGGCATAGGCGCGCCCGCCCGGCCCGAGCGGCAGCGTCGTGCGTACCCTGGACCGCGTCCGCACCTGCAGCCCCGCCGCCTGAAGTGCCGCGATCGCTGCCTTGACCACCGCGCTCGGCGAGCCCGCCCGGTGCCGCCGGTTCGAGCCGATCGCGATGATTACGGTGGTGGACATCGGTCCGCGCGCCTTACAGGGTAAGCGCATGGACACCAACTCGCCCGAACCGCCGCACGACTGCCCGATCTGCCCGCGGCTGGTCGGCTACCGGCTGCGAAACCGCGCCGCGCACCCCGGCTGGTGGAACGCGCCGGTGCCCGGCTGGGGCGACCGCCAAGCCTGGCTGTGTGTCGTCGGGCTCGCCCCCGGCGTCGGCGGCGCGAACCGTACCGGGCGGCCGTTCACCGGCGATCATGCCGGCGTGCTGCTATACGAAACGCTGGCCAAGTTCGGCCTGAGCCAAGGCACATTCGATGCGCGCCCCGACGACGGCCTCGTGCTGACCGGCGCGTTCATCAGCAACTCGGTGCGCTGCGGGCCGCCGGAGAACAAGCCGACGCCGCTCGAAATCCACGCCTGCCGCCCGTTTCTCGCGGGTCAGGTCGCGGCGCTGCCGAACCTGCGTGTCGTCATCGCGCTCGGCACCATCGCGCACCAGTCGGCGGCGAAGGCGCTCGGCGGCAAGCTGCCCAAGCTGCCGTTCGGCCACGGTGCGGTGCACCGGCTGCACACCGGCGTGACCTTGATCGACAGCTATCACTGCTCGCGGCTCAATACCAACACCGGGCGGCTGACCGCGGCGATGTTCGAAGACGTATTCGCCAGCGCGGTGGCGGTGCGTTCGGAACTATAGCGTCCGCAGCACGGTGTTAGGCCGCGCCGACAGCGCGCCCCACGATCCGGCAAGGCCGAGCGCCACTGTCACCAGACCGCCGATCAGCACCGTCGCCACCACCGGTTCCCACTGCGGCAGCCATTCGAGCTTGAGCACCTGCGTCACGACATACCAGCCGGCTGCGGTGCCGAGCAGCAGCGCGAGGCCCGCGACGATGCTGGCGAGCAGGCCATATTCGATCAGCGTCGCGCGCAGGATCTGGCCGCGCGTCGCGCCGAGCACCTTCAGCAGCACGGCGTCGTACAGCCGCGCCTGACGGCTCGCGGCGAGCGCACCGATGAGCACGGCGATGCCCGCCGCCACCGTGACCGATGCCGCGGCGCGCACCGCCGCCGACAGCTGGCCGAGCAGCGCGCCGACCTGCCCGAGCACATCTGCAACGCGCACCAGACTCGCGGTCGGCAGCTGGCGGGTCATCGCGGCGCTGAAACCACGTTCCTGTGCCGGGGCCATCGCGACCGTCGCCATCCACGTATGCGGCGCGGCCTCGAGCGTGCCGGGCGCGAACAGGATGGCGAAGTTGAACCCCAGGCTCGACCAGTCGATCTTGCGCAGCGACGCGATCCGCGCAGTGACATCGACACCAAGCACCGACATCGTCAGCGTGTCGCCGACCTTGAGTCCGAGCGCGGCGGCGGCGTCCTGATCGAGCGACACCTGCGGCGGGCCGCTGTAATCGGCCGGCCACCAGCGGCCTGCGGTCAGCACGTTGTGCTCGGGAAAGCTCGCGGCATAGCTCAGCCCGCGGTCGCCGCGCAGGATCCACGCGGCATCGCTAACGTGCCTGAGCTTCACCACCGGCACGCCGTTGACCGCGGTGACCGGCCCGCGCAGCGACGGGACGGTGCGCAACGTCGCGTTCGGCGCGGTCGTGTGGACAAGCTGCGTGAACTGACCGATGGCATCGGTCGGGATGTCGATGACGAAGAAGCTCGGCGCGCGGCGCGGCAGCTTCGCCTCGATCTGCCCGGCGAGGTTGGTCTCGATGACGCTGAGCGTGGCGAACAGCGTCAGGCCGAGGCCGAGCGCGACGACAAGCTGCCGCGTCTGCGCTCCCGGCCGGTGCAGGTTGCCGAGCGCCAGCCGTGCGAGCGTGCCGCGTGGCCGCGGCCACCGTGCGGCTGCCAAGCGGATAAGCTGCGCGAGTGCGGTCAGCAGCAGCAGCAGGCCGAGTGCCGACGCGACGAAGATCGCGGCAAACGTCTTGTCCTCCGCCTGCGATACTGCCAGCGCCGCGATGCCCAGCGCCGCGCCGCCGACGAGCAGCACGGTGCGCCAGCCGGGCCAGCGCCGTGCTTCGACCTTGTCGCGGAATAACCGCGCCGCGGGCAGCGCCGTCGCCTGCGCCAGCGGCCAGAGCGCAAAGGCGGCGGCGATCAGCAAGCCGTACGCACCCGCGATCAGCAGCGGCAGCGGATAGATGCCGAGTGCTGGCGGTACGGGGATTGCGTTACCCGCGAGCTGGAGCACCAGCCACGGCACCCCCGCCCCAAGCGCCATTCCCGCGATGACCGCGGCGAACGCGACGAGCCCGATCTGGATCAGGTAGCTGCGGAAGATCAGCGGCGTCGATGCGCCGAGCGACTTCAGCGTGGCGATCGTATTCGCTTTGGCCGCGAGGTACGCCGCGACGCCGTTGCCAACCCCGACCCCTGCGACCGCCAGCGCGGTCAGCCCGACCAGCGTCAGAAACTGCCCGAGACGTTCGATGAACTGCCGCACGCCGGGGGCGCTGTCGGAGCGGTCCTGCAGCTGCCAGCCAGCGGCAGGGAAGTCGTAGCGCAGGCTTGCCTCGGCGGCTTGGGGAACAATCGCCGCGGGCAGTTTTACGCGATAGTGGCTGCGATACAGGCTGCCCGGTGCGAGCAGCCCGGTGGCATTGAGGTCGGCCAGCCGGATGATCGCGCCGGGGCCGAAGCCGAAGCCTTCACCCGCCTGATCGGGCTCGTCGGCGATGACGTCGGCGACGCGGAAGCGCGTGCTGCCAACGGCGAGGACATCGCCCGCGTGGACCGCCAGCCGGTCGGCGAGCGCTGGCGACACCGCGATCTCGCCAGCTCGGAGCAGGCCGCCACGCTGCAGCCGCAAGCGGCCATATAGCGGATAGCGGGCGTCGACCGCCTTCAGCTCCGCCAGCACACGGTCGTCGCCGTCCGCCTTGCCTGCCATGGCGCGCAGGCGGATGACCTCCGACACGGTGCCCAGCCGCGCCAGTCCGGCGCGCTCGGCGGCGCTCGCGCGACGCTGCGTCAGTCGCGCCTCGATGTCGCCGCCAAGGATCAGCTGGCCGTGGTCGGCGAGCCCCGTCGTGATCGCGCGGGACAGGCTGCCGACCCCGGCAATAGCGGCAACGCCGAGCACGAGGCAGGCAGCGAGCAGCCGCAGCCCGCGCAGGCCGCCGCGCAGTTCACGAAACGCGAGGCGAAGCGCGAGCATCTACGCCGCCCCGCCAGTCACAATCCGCCCATCCCGCATCTCGATCACCCGGTCGCAGCGCTTCGCCAGCGCGACGTCATGCGTAATCAGCACCAGCGTCGCGCCGCTCGCCGCTGCCTGCGTGAACATCAGGTCGGCGATCGCTGCCCCGGTCGCCGCGTCGAGGTTACCCGTCGGCTCGTCGGCGAACAGCAGCACGGGGCGGCAGGCGCTGGCGCGGGCAATGCCGACGCGCTGCTGCTCGCCGCCCGACAGCTGCGTCGGGTAGTGGCCGAGCCGGTGCCCGAGGCCGACCGCTTCGAGCTCGGCGCGGGCCCGGGCGCTGCTGCCGGCCAGCCCAGCGAGTTCGAGCGGTACCGCGACATTCTCCAGCGCGGTCATTGTCGGGATAAGGTGGAATGCCTGCAGCACGATGCCGATACGGCCCCGGCGGGCGCGCGCGAGGCCGTCTTCATCCAGGCTGCCGAAGTTGGCGCCCGCGACCTGCACCGAGCCACTCGTCGCCTTCTCCAGTCCGGCCAAGATCGCCATAAGCGACGACTTGCCCGAGCCCGACGGACCAAGGATGGCGACGCGCTCACCCGCCGCGATATCGAGGTCGATGCCGCGCAGGATGTCGACCGCCGCGCTGCCGCTGCCGAGTCGCAATGTGACGTTACGGATGCTGATCACCGGTGGTGCGGCGATCGCGGTGCCGGTGACATCCGTCGCGGGCGTGACCATAACAGGGCTGACGGCGTTCATGGCGGCTCCGGACGGGACGGGATCGATGCAAGGCGAACGAAACGGGCAGTTCCGACGATATGGCGTGGCGCGGCGGCTTTACCACCTGCTGCTTGTGCTTGCGGCGACGTTGACCGGAGCGCTCCCGGCGGCATCCGCACGAGCAACGCAACTCGTACTCGCTTACGGCGACAGCCTGATGGCGGGCTACCAGCTCGGCCCGAGCGATGGCTTCGCGCCTCAGCTCGAAGCCGCTTTGCGTAAGCAGGGGCGTGACGTGAGGGTCCGCAGCGCGGCGGTGTCGGGCGACACCAGCGCGGCCGGGCGCGCACGGCTTAACTGGGTGCTGACCGGGCTTAAGGCCAAGCCCGACGTCGTGCTGCTCGAACTTGGCGCGAACGATATGCTGCGGGGCCAGCCGCCTGCGGCGTTGCGCGCCAACCTCGACGCCATGCTGAACGAGTTCGCGCGGCGCGGCATCCCCGTCGTGCTGGCGGGCATGCAGGCTTCGCCCAACCTCGGCGCGGGCTATGTGCGCGACTTCAACCGCATCTATCCGGAACTGGCGCAGGCGCATCGTGTGCCGCTTTATCCATTCTTCCTGAGCGGCGTCGCGGCAACCCCTGCCCTGCAACTGGCGGACGGCATGCATCCCAACCCTCGCGGCGTTGCGGTCATCGTCCGCGGCATCCTGCCGGTCGTCGACG
>CAXTTR010000002.1:0-5544 GCA_964247215.1 uncultured Sphingomonadaceae bacterium | reverse complement strand
CCCAACCCTCGCGGCGTTGCGGTCATCGTCCGCGGCATCCTGCCGGTCGTCGACGGGGCGCTTGGAGCAGCGCAGCCGGTACGCGACCGGCGCCAGCTGGCACCGATCGCCTTGTCGCAGCCGACGCGCGTTCGCTAGCCGATCGAGATGCACCGGCTGTTTGTCGCCATCGAGCTGCCACTGCCCGTACGCGACCGGTTACTGGCGGTCATGGGCGGCGTCAGCAACGCCCGCTGGCAACGCGACGACCAACTGCACCTGACGCTACGCTTCATCGGCGAGGTCGACCGCCATGCCGCGCAGGATATCACCGCCGCGCTCGGCGGCGTTCACGCCGCGCCGTTCGATCTGACGCTGAGCGGCACCGGCGTGTTCGACCGGCGAGGTACGCCCGAGACGTTGTGGGCGGGCGTCGCGCCGCACGATGCGGTCGCGGCACTGCACGCCAAGGTCGATCAATCGCTGCGCCGCGCCGGTGTGGCGCTCGAAACGCGCGCCTATCTGCCGCACATCACGCTGGCGCGGCTAGGGCGGCAGAGCGGCCCGGTGGCAGGGTTTATGACGACGACAGTTCTCGGCGGCCCGGCGTTCACCGTGGCCGAGTTCGCGCTATACGAAAGCACGCTGACGCGCGACGGCGCGGAGTATCGCATTGCGGAGCGGTATGCGTTACAGGGGTAGCGGTCGAGATACACCCGCTGCCCCAGCGCAAGCTGGGGCTCATGTCCGGGCAGCAGCGCGCCGGTGGTTGCGTGGGTCCCAGCTTGCGCTGGGACAACGGAGATCATTAAACGGCGACAGAAATGCGCAAATCCTCAGATCGGCTCGCCCGTCCACTCCCAGTGCCACGGCTCGAACACGTAGTTGACGAACCCGAACCGCCGTGCGTTAACCAGCAGCCAACGGTAGGCGGGCGTCTGGACCATCGCGGCGCGGTTGACGTCGGCGCTCGAGTCGGGGCCGTAACCGGGGGCCTGACCGATCCAGATGTCGAGCGCCATGCCGGTGCGGTGCGCCGAGCAGGTCGCACGCACGATGCCGTTGCAATTGCCTTCCGCCGTACACCGCGCCGCGTCGCTGGCGGGATCACGGAAGCCGGAGAACAGCACGAAGGCGCGGTGCTCGCCGTGCAGTTCGCGCAGTTCGCGGCGGGCGGCGGCGACCATCTCGCGGTAGGCGGCGAGCGCACCGGCGCGGAGCTGAACCAGCTTGCCGCCATAGCCTTCCGACGCGCGGCTCCACGCCAGCGCCTCGGGCTGCGGTGACGCAGGGCAGTTGGTCTTGCCCGATATTCGCGTGAACGGCCGCTCGTGCTGCCAGCCCGCCTTCATCGCGGCGAAGGTCGGCGGATCGAACTGGCCGTGTGCGGGCAGGTGATGCCGCGCCTGCCATGCCGCCAGCTTGTCGGCGAAGCCCGGCGTCGCGGCATCGCAGTCCGAGCCGATCTCGGTGGCGACCTTCGGCGCGTAGACCGACCAGCCGAGTTCGGCGCGCCCGAACGGGTTCCAGCTGAGGTTGAGCAGCGACACGGCATTGGCGGCGGCAGCGGCGAAGCCGACCGGGCTCTTTGCAGCGCAGTGGCTGGTGGCCGCGGTAGCGTTCATGGTGAGCAGCAAGAGAGCGATTGAGAGCATCGGAGACCTGAGTGGCGGAACTATTGCAGGGACGAAACCTTTAGCGCTGCAGCATTTTAGCAAGGATTTTTCGATGCGTCTCGCCTCTGCAGTGGTGCTGCTAATGGCCGGTGCGGCGTTGCCGGCGCTGGCGCAAACGGTAGTGCCGCGCCCGCGCCAGCCGGCACCGGTGACAGCCGGGCCTGCTCCGGCGGCGCCTGCCGTGCCGCAAGCTGCCGAGGCGATTCCCATCCCCGATGCGATCACCGCGCCGCAGCGGACGCTGATCCGCGCCGAGGTGCTGCTCGACCGCGCGCACTTCTCGCCGGGTGTCATCGACGGCGAGGAGGGCAGCAACCTCAAGCAGGCAATCAGCGTGTATCAGAGAGCAAACGGCCTGCCCGTCGACGGCAATGTCAGCGATGCGCTGATCGCCAAGCTCGCTGCCGCCGACACCGCCAATTCGGTCAAGCGCTACACGATCACGCCCGAGGACGTCGCCGGGCCGTTCGTCACCAAGCTGCCGACCGACTTCGCCGCGCTAGCCAAGCTCGACAGCCCGGCATATTCCGGCCCGGTCGAGGAGCTTGCCGAACGCTTTCACATGGACGAAGGGCTGCTCAAGGCGCTCAACCCCAACGCCGACTTCGGCAAGGCGGGCACGGCAATTACGGTCGCGGCGGTCAACGACGACAAGCTGCCCGCGACCGTCGCCAAAATCGAGGTCGACAAGACGCGCCAGGAAGTGCGCGCCTACGACGGCGGCGGCAAGCTGCTCGCCAGCTATCCCGCCACCGTCGGCAGCACCGAGCGTCCGGCTCCTACGGGCACATTGGCGGTGCGCACGGTGGCACCGAGGCCCGACTACACTTTCGACCCCAAGCGGCTGACGTTCGGCAAGAAAGGCTTGGGCAAGCTGACGATCAAGCCGGGGCCGAACAACCCGGTTGGCTCGACGTGGATCGCGCTGAGCAAGGCAACCTATGGCATCCACGGTACCCCCGACCCCAAACTTGTCGGCAAGCGCGCTTCGCATGGCTGCGTGCGGCTGACCAACTGGGACGCGCATGAACTCGGCGCGTCGGTAAAGGCGGGGACGAAGGTGGTGTTCATGGGGAAGGAGCAGAGGGGCTAAGGCTGCACTTCCTTTCTAGTAGGTGCCGCCCTAAACCAGCCGGCTCTGCTTCACCGCCGCCTCGATGAAACTCGCGAATAGCGGGTGCGGGTCGAACGGCTTCGACTTCAGCTCGGGGTGAAACTGGACACCGACGAACCACGGATGATCGGGCCGCTCGACGATTTCGGGCAGCACGCCGTCGGGCGACATGCCGCTGAACAGCAGTCCCCCGTCTTCGAGCCCGGCGCGGTAGTTGATGTTGACCTCGTAACGGTGGCGGTGGCGTTCGCTGATATGGTCGGTGCCATAGATGCTCGCCGCGACGCTGTTGCCCGCCAGCACGGCGGGGTACGCGCCCAGTCGCATCGTGCCGCCCTTGTCGCCGTCGGCGTCGCGGGTCTCGACGCCGTTGCCCGTGGTCCACTCGGTGATCAGCCCGACGACCGGCTCGGACGTCGGGCCGAACTCCGATGACGACGCCCCCGCCACCCCGGCGGTGTTCCGCGCGCCCTCGATGCACGCCATCTGCATGCCGAGGCAGATGCCGAAAAACGGCACGCGGCGTTCGCGGGCGAAGCGCACACTGGCGATCTTGCCCTCGGAGCCGCGCTCGCCGAAGCCGCCGGGCACCAGGATCGCGTGCATCGGCTCGAGCTCGGCGGCGACATCGGCGCGCTCGAAGGCGTCGGCATCGATCCACTTCAGATTGACCGCGACGCGGTTGGCGATGCCGCCGTGGACCAGCGCCTCGGTCAGCGATTTGTAGGCGTCCTTGAGCCCGGTATATTTGCCGACGATACCGACGGTGACCTCGCCCTCGGGCTGGCTCAGCCGCGCCATGATCTCGGTCCAGCGTGACAGATCGGGCGCGGGCACTTCGAGGCCGAACGCGGCGAGCACCTGATCGTCGAGCCCGGCGGCGTGGTACTGCATCGGCACCGCGTAGATGCTGCTCGCGTCGAGCGCCGGAATAACGGCTTCCTTGGGCACGTTGCAGAATAGCGCAATCTTGGCACGGTCGCTGTCGGGCAGCGGGTGTTCCGAACGGCAGACCAGCACGTGCGGCTGGATGCCGATGCCGCGCAGCTCCGCCACGCTATGCTGCGTCGGCTTGGTCTTGAGCTCGCCCGCCGCCGCCAGATACGGGATCAGCGTGCAGTGAATGTACACTGCGTTGCCGCGCCCGACCTCGTTGCCGAGCTGGCGAATCGCTTCGAGGAACGGCAGGCTCTCGATGTCGCCGACGGTGCCGCCGATCTCGCACAGCACGAAGTCGAGCCCGTCGGTGTCGGCGAGCGCGAACGCCTTGATCGCGTCGGTGACGTGCGGGATGACCTGCACCGTCGCGCCGAGGAAGTCGCCGCGGCGTTCCTTGGTGATGATGTCGTAATAGACGCGCCCGCTCGTGACGTTGTCGCTCTGCTTCGAGGCGACGCCGGTGAAGCGCTCGTAATGGCCGAGGTCGAGGTCGGTCTCCGCCCCGTCGTCGGTGACATAGACCTCGCCGTGCTGGTACGGCGACATCGTGCCGGGGTCGACGTTCAGATACGGGTCGAACTTGCGGATGCGGACATTATAGCCGCGCGCCTGCAGCAGCGCGCCAAGGCTGGCCGCCATAAGGCCTTTACCGAGCGACGAGACCACGCCGCCGGTGATGAAAATAAACCGGGTCATGGGAGGCCGTCTTAGACGGTCCGGGCAGGGAAGCGCCAGTGCGACGGGGTGATTAGGTGTGGATAAGACTGTCCCGCCGCGGCAGCATCACCGCCGCCGCCAGCGAGCCGCCGCACATCGCGGCCACGTACCAGAAGAACCCCGCCTCGTGCCCTGCGCCCTTGAACCACAGCGCCGCATACTCCGCCGTGCCGCCGAACAGCGACACCGACAGCGCATAGGGCAGCCCGACCCCGAGCGCGCGGATGTGGGCGGGGAACAGCTCGGCCTTCACGACGCCGCTGATTGCGGTATAGGCGCTCAAGGTCGTCAGCGCGGTCAGGATCAGCACGAATGCGGTCCAGTGGCTCGCAGTATGCGCCAGCACGGTCAGCAGCGGCACCGTGCCGAACAGCCCGAGCACGCCGAACGCGATCAACTGCGGACGGCGGCCGATACGGTCGGACAGCGCGCCGAACGCGGGCTGGATCAGCATATAGATGACCAGCGTCGCCGCCGAGGTCAGGCTCGCGTCGGGCTTCGACCAGTGCAGGGTGTTAACGAGAAACTTCTGCATGTACGTGGTGAAGGTGTAGAAGGCGAGGCTGCCGCCGGCCCCGAGCCCGATGACCAGCGCCACGGCGCGGCGGTGCGCCCACAGGCGGCGTAGCAACCCATGCTGGCGGGCGCGGTCGATGGTTGCGAACGCTTCCGTTTCGACCAGCCGCCGCCGCAGCTGCAGCGCGGCAAGCGACGCCAGCGCGCCGATCGCGAACGGCACGCGCCAGCCCCAATCGGCAAGCTCCGCCTCGCTGAGCACGCGCTGCAGGATCAGCAGCACCGCGAGCGCCAGCAGCTGCCCGGTGATCAGCGTGACATACTGGAAGCTGGCGACGAAGCCGCGGTGGCGCGTCCCCGCCAGCTCGCTGAGGTAGGTCGCCGACGCGCCGTATTCGCCGCCGACCGACAGCCCCTGCAGCAGCCGCGCCGCGACCAGCAGCACCGGCGCGAACACCCCGATGCGCGCGTAGGATGGGGCGAGCGCCACCGCCAGTGACCCGGCGCACATCAGCCACACCGATAGCGTCAGCCCGGCCTTGCGTCCGTGCTTGTCGGCATAGACACCGAGCAGCCATCCGCCGACCGGGCGCATCAGGAAGC
>CAXTTR010000001.1:31700-31906 GCA_964247215.1 uncultured Sphingomonadaceae bacterium | reverse complement strand
GAATAGGTCGGATGATGGGTGAGGATAACTGGTGGGCGGTTGCCCGCTCGGAGGAGGTAACCGGCACCAGGCCGATCAGCGTCGATGTCGGCGAGCAGCCGGTCGTGCTGTGGCGCGATGCTGCTGGCATCGTGCGCGCGCTCGAGGATCGATGCCCGCATCGCCGCGCCCCGTTGTCGCTCGGCTGCATTCTCGCGAGCGGCGCA
>CAXTTR010000001.1:29490-31690 GCA_964247215.1 uncultured Sphingomonadaceae bacterium | reverse complement strand
GCGCAATCCAGTGCGGTTACCACGGCTGGACTTATGACGGTGCTAGCGGCCGGCTGGTCGATATTCCCAATCTCAAAGGCGAGCGGAAATATCCGCCGCTCTACCGCGCTACCGCCTTCGCCGTCGTGGAAGACGCCGGCTTCGTTCGCATCAATCTCATGGCCAAGGCAACGCCGCCCCAATTGACCGGGCAGCACGCCATGCCGTTGTGCGGCACCAGCCATGTCGCCATCGACCATGCTCAATACATCAATACCTTGTTCGACGATCCCGGCCTGCTCCTCGGCATCCGCGGGGTGCGCTTTACGCCCTACCTGATGACCGAACTCGTCGAGCAGAACGGCAGGCTGATGCTCGAACGCTCGTGCCAATGGGCATCGCCGCACTGGCCGGCACCGTTCAGCTCCGACTTTCCGATCACGCTGCGTATCGCCACCGATCCCGTTACCGGCGAAAGCGACCTGACGCTGCGCGACGACGCCTTTAACCTCCTGCTCTCGGCAACGCTCGCGCCTGTTCCGGCGGCCCGCGGCACGACCCAGGTCCGCTGGCGCGCCAGGCTCGCCGACAAGCGACCAGGACTCATGGCGAGGCTGCTCGGCGCAGGTCATCCGCTGCGCGTCCATTCGCACATCGATGCCGCTGCCCTGCGCCGGCTCAAACCATCTGTCTCGATCCACGCCGCGACACTGCGCACTGCTGGCACCGTCCAGCAGTCTCCCGTCCAAGCCGCCTGAACCGAAGGAGTTGACGATGCTGGAAACGTTTGTCTCGACGCCCGATCATGGCGACCCGATGCCGTCCGATCCGCGCAGCTTCGCCGCCGCGGTCAACAACTGGGTGCCGCACGACATCGTGCTCAAGGACGCCTGGTTCCCGCTCGCGCACAGCTTCGCGGTGACTGCCACGCCCGTCCGCCGCGCCGTTTACTCGCAGCCGTTTTTCCTGTGGCGCGAAGCCGGACGGGCGGTCGCCGCCGAGGTTCACCCTGCCGATCCCGAAGGCGGGCCGAAGACCGTATTCACCGATGCTCGCGGACGCTACCCCGTGACCGAGAGATACGGTTATGTCTGGGGATGGTTCGGCAACCCCGCCAATGCCGCGCTCGAACATCTGCCGAGCCTGCCTTACCTCCCCGTCGAGGGCGGGCTGCCGCATCACATGCTGGGGACGGTCCGGTTCGATTGCACCGCGCCGCTCAGCCTCGAAAACCTTATCGATCTCACCCATTCGGACTTCCTCCACGCCGACGTCGTCGGGGACGAAAAGATGGACAAGGAAGTCGTCGAGGTTTTCCACGACAGCGAGACGATTACGATGGTGCGGACCTGCACCAACAAGTCGGTCGCGCCGATCATGAAGCGCTTCGGCGGGGTTCGCGCCGAGGTTCAGCAGGTCCGCCAAGTTATCCGTATCTATCTGCGCAGCCACGCAGCGATCGCTTACGGCCGTTTCTCGCCGGGTGACAATGTTCAGCTGTTCCACCCGTGCGTGCCCGAAACGCGTGATCGCACCCGGCTCGATTATGCGATGAACACCTCGAACGTCAGGAAGCGAAATCCCTTCCGCTACATGATGCCAAAGGCAAGCTACAAAGTATCGCGCCAGGACAGCTTCATGACCTCGCCGCAAAGCCCGCGCTACATGCGCCCGGAACCGCGTAAGGACCTCCATTCGCCGCTGGACGAGGCCGGCCAGAAATATCGCGTGCTGATGCTGGCATTGGCCGAACGCCAGGCACGCGGCGACTTCGCGTATCGCGACAACGTCAGTGCGGATTGCAGCGAGATCATCGGCTACGAGCGCAGGTGACGAAGCTGGTTAATGCGGGCCGGATGGAGCTGTCGCTAGTAAAGGGTTCGCCTTACCGACATTCTGCCCCGCGATGTAACCAGTAACCATCGCGGGGCCGACGTTGCAGCCGTGCGCCGGCGACTTGCCCTGCCAGATTGAATTGGCGTCGAGCCCGGCTGCGAACAGCCCGGGGATCGGCAGGTCATGCTCGCCAACAACCCGGCACTGTGCGTCAATTTTTACGCCTATCGTTGTCGAGCCGTCGCCGGGAAAAATCTCGACCGCGTAATAAGGTCCGTTGCCGATCGGCCCGAGGCAGGGATTGGGCGCATGCTTCGGATCACCAATCTCGCGGTCGAGCCGGGTGTCGCCCTTGCCAAATGCGAGATCCCTACCGGCTATGGCA
>CAXTTR010000001.1:22748-29480 GCA_964247215.1 uncultured Sphingomonadaceae bacterium | reverse complement strand
GCCGTATTCAGGGTCGTTGCCAGCTTCGGCATAGGCGTTGTTCTGCGCCACCGTCGCTGCGAGCCCGGTCGGATCGACACCGATCCTGACTGCCAGTTCGCCGAGCGTCGCGCCGGTTTTCATATATCCGCACGCGACCATCTGGCGGATCTTTCCGCCGCCCGGCAAGACCAGTCCCAATCCGTACTTCCTGACGAACTTGCGGTCGGCGACGATGTGCGCGGGAACGGTTCCCGTCGCGTGCATAGCCTCGACGAAATGCACGCTCGCCTCATTGCCGAAGCGCTTGCCGGCTTTGTCGACCGCGATGCAGCCGGGCTTCGACATATCGACGAGGTGGGCGTAGCGCTCGACATAGCCGTCGTCGCGCGTTCGTTTGGAGACGACCGCCCACACGGCGTTGATATGGTTTTCCGCGCCCATTGCCGCCCCGGCCGCAGTTGCCGCGGCGATCCCGTCACCGGTATTCTCATACGGCAGGAGCGAAACGTGCTGCTCGGCGAACGGAATGTGCGCCTGGCGCATTTCGGCGTTGGCCGAGAAACCGCCAGACGCGAGAACGACGCCCCTGGACGCGCCGACTTCGACCAGCGCGCCCTCGATCCTGGCGCGCACGCCGGTCGCCCGGCCGTCGGTGACAACCAGCTCTTCGGCCGGGCTATTCTCGTACAGGTCGACCCCCGCCTCGATCGCCGATTGGAGCAGCCGCCCCGCCAGCGCCGTGCCCATCGTCAGCCGCGATCCGCGCCCGAGCTTGCGCTTGTCGCGCGCAAACCGGATCGCGATCTTGGCCATGTGCCACAGTGCGCCGGGTGCCGGCAGACGAGCGATGTACGGCAGATCGAATAGATCGATCATCATTCCGCCCGGCGCGTTGAACTCCTCGCGTGGCTTCGAAAGGCGGTTGAAGTTTTTACCAAGCGCGGTGCCGTCATATTCCTCCGGCGCGAGCAGCCGCCCGTGCTCGACGGCACCCGGCACATCCGGATACCAGTCGCTCGATGGCGGTGAGATGCGAAAGGTCACGCGGCTGTTCGCGGCGAGCCACTCAATCATCTCGGGACCCTTGGCAAGATAGGCGTCGATCAGCGCAGTCTCGGCGCGGTTGCCGACCACCCCGAGGACATAGTCGCGGGCTTTCGCGATGCTGTCGTCGACTCCTGCAGCTTTTGCCTGCGGGCTTGCCGGAATCCAGATGCCGCCGCCCGAGATCGCTGTCGTCCCGCCAAAGTGAGCGGCCTTTTCGAGCACCGCAACACGGTGGCCGGCCTTGGCCGCGACCAATGCCGCGGTCAGCCCGGCCGCGCCCGATCCCATGACGACGACGTCATAGTTCATCGATCGCTCACCCACTGGTCATGATCTGCTTGAGCGTGTCGGCCGGAATACCCATGGCGTCGGCGACAGCAAGCCCGTCCCAATATTCACGCCAGAAAGTAATGCGGTGCTCGGCATCCATGTCGAAAACGCCCACGACGTGCGTAACCGGCCGGCGGCCATCGCACAGCAGGCGAACCGTATCGACCCGCTCGGTAAACACCGTGTTCCCCGCCGACGCGACTTGGCTGATAACGCAGTCGCAGTCGGCGTAGATCGCATATTGCCGCACGATCTCGGCGCAGACGCGGTCGGCCCCCTCGATCATCGTCGCAAGCGGGACGATCGCCTGATAACGTGCATCGGGCGCGAGACAGGCTGTGAGCGCGGCAGCATCGGGCTTGCCGGTGTCGAACAGCGCCAGGAAACGGCGGACTGTCATTTCATTCGCTTCACTCATCCGTCAGTCCTTGCTGCGGTCCGAAAAACGCCGCGACCTTGCTGGTGTCGAAATATTCGCGACCGTGGACGATCAGCCCGTCTCGCAGCACGAACAGATCGTGATACTCGTTCGCATATACCCGGTCGCCAAAGTGCATCGCCGAGCGGACCTCGGCAGCGACCGTGTCGCCCTCGGCGATCATTCCGATGATTTCGACCCGGCGCGTCGAAGCGCTCAGCAACATACCCTTGACCAGGTTGGTATAGACGGCGCGCGTGATCTCGCCGCTGCCGATAATCCACCAGGTGCAGCCGGGCGCCTGAAGCGCTTCGATCGTCGCGACGTTGCCGGCTTCAACGGCACTGAGGAAGCGGCGCACGATGCCCTTGTTGTCGGCTGCGTCGGTCATGTCCGCACCGTCGGCTCATCGCCTATGTGCGCGCCTTTCCTTGGGTAGGTTGCTCATCGCCTGCCAGTTGCCAGCGGACAGTACAGCACGCGGGGGGAGGCGAAGATGCGAAATAACACCGACGCCGCCGGATTCGAACCAAGCTCTTATCGCTGGTACGTTCTCGCCATTCTGACCATTGCCCAGACCTGCCACGGCATCGACCGCGCGGTCATCGGGCTCGTTCTCCACCCGCTCGGGCAGGAGTTCGCGCTCGACGGCGCGCAACTGGGAATCCTTGCCGGCATCGCCTACGGCTTGCCCTTCGCGCTTGCCGCGATCCCGTTCGGCTTTGCCGTCGACCGGTTGCGGCGGGTCAGTCTGATGGCTGGCGCGCTGACTGCATGGAGCGCAGCGACCGCGCTGTGCGGCCTGACGACGGGCTTTTGGAGCCTGCTCGCGGGCCGGGCCGGGGTTGGCATCGCCGAGGCTGGCGGGACGCCGACCGGCTTGTCGATCCTGTCGGACTATTTCGACCAGCACCGCCGCGCGACCGCGATCGGCATCTGGTATCTAAGCTCCGGCATCGGTTTCGCACTGGCCTTCTTCGTCGGCGGGGTGATCATCCAGGCGCATGGCTGGCGCAGCGCGTTCCTCGCCGCGGGGCTGCCGGGCCTGCTGCTCGCGCCGCTGCTGTTCCTGACCGTGCGCGAGCCGTCGCGCGGCAGCCAGGACAGGGATCGTGAAGCCGCCCTGTCCAGCGCTCCGCTTACCGAACGCCTGCGGCTGCTGTTTGCCCGCCCCGGTCTCGCCTATTGCGTCGCGGCAATCACCTGCATCGCTGCCGCCATCTACGGCATGAGCATCTGGCTCGCGTCGTTCCTGATCAGCAGCCACGGCTTCACCATCGCCAAGGCGGGGCTGACGGTCGCTATCGCCTACGGCATCCTCGGCTCGGTCGGCGGCCTTGTCGCGGGCTGGATAGCCGACCACCTGAACCGCCGCCGGGGCGGATTCGACGCCGCCCTTACCGCGCGGTTCGGGGCGTTCATCCCCTTTGCCACCGCGGTCACCAGCCTTCTCGCGGTAACCAGCGGCAACGTCCCGCTGGTCGTCGGCTTCGTCATGCTGGCCGGTTTTTTCAGCGCATCCTACAACGGTCCGATCTACGCCGTCATCGTCACGGTCGCCGGCCCGCAGCTGCGTGGTCTCGCGGTCTCGGTCGTGCAGATGAGCGCAAATCTGATTGGTGTGGGACTTGGTGCCTGGCTGATCGGCAAGGTCAGCGATGTGGTCGGCGGCAAGGACGGCGTCGCCTGGGGGATCGGCACCGCGATGCTGTTCAGCGTCGCTGGCGGCGTTCTTCTGCTGCTCGCCAGCCGTCAGATCGGATTGGGTCAACGCGATCAGGAGGCCTGTTGATGGACCCCCATGCCCTGCCGCAATATCAGGTCCGCACGGTCGACCCCGACTGCGTCCCGCGTCCTTACCCGGCGCGCGCCGGTCGCCTGCCCCGGTCGATGGACGGTATCGACGCCGCCTGGCTGAGCCGGATAATCAGCTATAAATACCCCGGTGTTGTCGCCCGGACGATGGACACGGTCGAAATCCTTAACAGCCACACGACCAAATGGCGAATTCGCGTTGACTGGAACGACGCCGGTGTCGCTGCAGGTCTGCCCGCCAGCCTGTGCATGAAGTCGAACTGGTCGGGCGCGTTCGCCAATGTCGACATCCACGCGCTCGAGGCCCGCTTCTATCATTTTATGGTCCACGAACTGAAAGTGCCGACCGCGACCTGCTATTACGCCGACTGGGACGACGACGGCAGCGCGCAGGGCCTGATCGTGCTCGAGGACCTTCACGACCGCGGCGGCCGCTTCGGCCACAGCCTCAACGCCAGCGGCGTCGCGATGATCGAGTCGAACTTGCAGGGCCTGGCCCGGCTTCATGCCAGCCTGTGGAACAGCGACAAGATCAGCAAGGCCAACGCGCCGTGGCTGCAAACGCAGATGGCGACGCCGGTCGACAGCGACCAGGTTCGCATTATGTGGCAATGGATCGAAGCCAACCTCGCCGAGCCCGGTTTCCGCGCGGTCGCGCCGCGGCATTATCTCAACGACCCACGTAAGGTCGAGCGCGCCTTCGACCGGCTTGGCGAGATCGAACGCGCTTATGACGCGCCTTACTGCCTCACGCTCGGTGATTGTCATCAGGGCAATACCTACATTCTGCCCGACGGCGAACGGCTGTGGCTCGACTGGCAGCTCGTCCGTCGCGGCCGGCCGTGGCGCGACCTGACCTATTTCGTCGTCGGCGCACTGACCGTCGAGGAGCGCCGCGCGCACCATCGTGATCTTGTGAAGCAGTATCGCGAGCACCTGATTGCCACGGGAGCCCAGGGCATTCCAAGTCTCGAAGAAGCTTGGGAGCAGACCCGGCTGTTCGTGATGTACGGGCTGCAGGCGTGGGCCGCGAACATGGACAGCTGGGGCCAGAACGGCATCCCGATGAACGAGCGCTTTTTCGCCGCGGCGGAGGATTACAGCACGTGGCGCCTTCTGGGCGAATAGGTCAGCCCACCGCCGGCATGATTTCGGCGGCGACCCAGCTTAACCGGTCGAGGTAGGCGTTGCCGTCCGCCACGCCGGGCGGAAGCGGTACGATCGTCTCGGTGATGCCCAGCTGCTTCAGCCAGCCGATCTGGTCGATGATCTTCTGTTTGTCCTGCGTTCCCGGCGCGCGCGGGTCGTCGAGCACCTCGTGATGTGCGCCGACGTTGAGCATCTCGAGCGCGAAAAAGAAGTCCAGCCTGCGCCCATCATATTCCGGCTGCGACTTGATGAAGTCGATGCAGTCCGGAAACGTCTCAGGCGGGGTGCGGAACGGCGACCAGCCGCTGCCGAACTTCGCGACGCGTTTCTGCACCGCCTCCGCATCGCCCCCGAACCAGATCGGGACGCCGCCTTTCTGGAGCGGCTTCGGGGCGAAGCCGCAGTCCCGGAAGTTGACGAACTCGCCCTGGAACTCGGGGGCGTCCTTCGTCCATAGCTCGATCATCGCCGCGACATATTCGTCGGCCATCCGGCCCCGCTTGTGGAAATCGACTCCGAGCATGTCGAATTCGTCCTTGAGCCAGCCGACTCCGAACAACGCCTCGGCGCGCCCGCCGGTCAGCCAGTCGAGCGTCGACCAGGCCTTTGCCTGGACGATCGGATTTTGCAGCGGGAGGATCGACACCGACGACGACAGCCGCAGGCGCTTCGTCCGCCCGCCGATGAAACCAAGCGCGACGACAGTGTGGAAATACCAGTCGCCCGACAATGGAACATGCTGTCTGGGGATAATGAAGTGCTCGCCGAGCATGCATTTGTTGAAGCCTAGAGCATCGGCTTGCATCATGAATGCGCCAACGTCGTCTCCGACCAGCGGCTCCTCCCACGGCTGCACCATGGCGGCGACCTTCATGCTTTTCGGCACACCGACGTTGAGCTTCACGCGGTCGTCTCCTACGGCTCTGACGGTCCGATTTGCTATCATGCAGCACGGTGCGGACCTGCCTGTCGGCGGGGAAGCTGGAGCGCGAAGCCCTGCGCGGCGATGAAGAATGCATCGTCAGGCGTATCGAGGTCGGCTGTCAGCCCCGGCGAGGTCAGCACCGGCATCTCAGGCACCTGTGCGACATGGAGCGCACGGCTGCCGGGACCGAAGCGGAAAACGACAGCGCGCCCGTCGGCGATCGCAAGCGCGTTGCTGCCCTGTCCGGCGCGATCGGTCGCCAGCGCGATGCCCGACGCTTCGGCGGCGTCGAGCAGGTCCGCGATCTCGGTCGACGTCACCAAGGGAAGGTCGGCATGAATAAACAGCACCGGCAACACGCCTCGCCGGGCCCGCCACGCGATCAGCTCGGCGTTCAGACCTCGCCCAATGTCCGCCGCCCACGCTCCAGCCCACCACACGGGCCGACGGGGCGACAGGACGGTAATCTCGTCGATGCGTCCGGTTACCTCAAGTTCTCGCAACACATGGGTTGCCATGCGCACCCCCAGCGCCATGCGCTCGGACGGCGAGAGCAGCCCGGCAAGCCGTGACTTGGCATCGACGCCGAGCTTGATCGGCACGACCGCCCGCCAGCGCGTCACCGCCGCAGGCTCTCGGCAAGCGCGAGCGCGGCGCGTGCGACCCGCTCGCGGCCGGCGGCATCATGCATCAGGGTGTCGGTTCGCGCGACGGAAACCCCTTCGGGCGCATCATCGTCGTTGTGGACCAGCAGGCCGTCGATCAGTCCGGCATAATGGGCGGCGATGCTCGCGTTGGTGACCGCCAGCCCAAGCTCCTCCATCAGCTTGGCGGTCGGTCCCTTCACGGCCTTGCCCTCCACCAGCGGCGACACCGCGATGACCGGCGCGATGCATTCGGCGACAGCCACCCGGATTGCCGGCACGGCGAGCACCGGGTCGACGCTCAGCCACGGGTTCGACGGCGCAATGAGGACGGCACTAGCTTGGCGGATCGCCTCGACAACGCCCGGTGCCGGTCGGGACTGCCCGGCATCGTCGAAATGCACGCTATGTACGCGGGGAGC
>CAXTTR010000001.1:0-22738 GCA_964247215.1 uncultured Sphingomonadaceae bacterium | reverse complement strand
GCGCACCGCCGCTCGACGAAATACCGTTGAAACGGCAGCGGCCCCTCGTCGGTCTCGACCCAGGTCGCGACCGGATCGTCGCTCATTGGCAGGACCGCAAGCTCCAGTCCCCATGCAGCGGCGAAGCGCGCGATAATCGACGACAGCGGTTCGCCCGCAGCCAGTGCTGCCCCGCGCAGGACGTGCAGTGCGAGGTCGCCGTCTCCCAAATTGAACCACTCTTCGCCGCCGAGCGAACGCAGCGCGGCCATGAAGTTCCAGGTCTCCCCGGCGCGGCCCCAGCCAAGCTCGCGGTTCGACTTGCCCGTCAGCGTGTACAGCAAGGTATCGATGTCCGGAGAAATCGGCAGCCCGAAATGGCAGAAATCGTCGCCGGTGTTGACGATCGCGGTCAGGCTGCGCGCCGGGAGTATGCGATACAGCCCGTCGACCAGCTTGGCCCCGCCGACCCCGCCAGTCACGACCACGACCGGCCCGCTCACCGGAACAGATCCTCGCCAATTGGGCGCAGCAGCGGAATAGCCGAAAGGGCGTTTTGGGCGATCGGCAGCCCGCGAACGATTGCGGCGGGAACGCCCTCGGCACCTTCGCCCATCACCAGGCCGGCTGCACCGGCGACAGTATCGGCGATCGCAATCTGAGTAACCTGCATGATCCGGCCGTCACGATCGGGTTGCCCACGCTGGTCGATGACCGCGGGAAAGCCGGCAAGCCCAATGGCGACATTGACCGTTCCCATTCGCCATGGCCTCCCGAAGCTGTCCGAGATGACGACAGCCGGGCGAGTACCGGTGCATCCCTCCACCGCATCGGCAATCCGCCGCGCGCTGCCATTGGGATCGCTGGGCAACAGCAGCACGCGGTCGCTCCCCGACGCACCGATGTTCGACGCGTCAATTCCCGAATTGGCCATGACATGGCCGAGCTGATGGCGGGTGATGAAGACATTTAGTGCCACGCGCACCACCGCGCTCGATTCGCGCAACGCCAGCTCGACCAGTCGCGGGTCCTTTCGCGCTTTCCTGGCGATCTCGATTGCGTCGCCCGACGGCTCGATAGCCGCGAGGTCGACAAACCGGTCCTCGGCCTTGGAGACGATCTTCGACGTTACTACCAGGATGTCGCCAGCCTCGATCCCAGGCGACCCGACCAGCCGTTCCCCAAGCAACGTGCCGAGCGCGCACCCCGGCTCGATCTCGGGCAAGCCGGTGATGGGCAGCAGCTGAAGCATCAGGCGATCGGCTTAAGCTCACCCGTGATGCGAATGCCAGCGCCGTCGACCTGATAGGTCTTGTTGATGAAGATCAGTAGCGAGGTCATCGCCTCTGCCGCCGCAGCATTGATCAACGCCCCGCCATGCACCCCCCGCAGGCCGATGGCGTCCGCCAGCGCGACGACTTCGGTGCGGGCGGCCCGATCATCTCCGAAGACGAGAATATCGCAGTCGACATCGACGTCCTGCGCCAGCTTGTGAGCCGCGACATTGTGGAATCCCGCGACGACGCGAACCCCCTCGCCCAGGATAGTCGCCGCGCGTACCGCTGCCGATCCCTCGGGCGGCAACTGGACGCGCATTACCTTCGGGGGCACGAGCGGAACCGTCGTGTCGACCACGATCTTACCCGCGACATGCGGCCTGATCTCGGCCAAGGTCGAGCTTTGCGCCGAGAACGGCACGGTGACGAAGACGATGCCGGCCGTCGCCGCGGCGTCGCCGTTGGCCATGCCGGTAAGCCCATGACCGAGCTCGCTGGCTTTCGCCGCGGCGCTTGCTACGGTCCGTGAACCGATCACGACCTCGCGCCCGGCACGCGCCAGCCGCCACGCCAGCGCCCCGCCGAGCTGGCCGGTGCCGCCGATAATCGCAATCCTGTCGGTCATTCGCGGCCTCGCTAGTCGGCATAGTCCATCTGCGGATGCCGCAGCCGGTACAAGGTGGTTCGTTCGGCGCTGGGCCGGCCGATGCCTCGAGCAACCGCGTGCATCGCCGCCGCGTCGAACAGCTGGCCGTTGACCCCGCCCGCGGCGCGCGTGATCGACTCGTCCATCAGGGTTCCGCCGAGATCATTCGCGCCCGACTGGAGCATCGCCGCCGCGCCCTCGGGACCAAGCTTAACCCAGCTCGCCTGGATATTCGGGATCGCCCCGTCGAGCGCGATCCGTGCGACCGCGTGCATCAGCACCGTCTCGCGCCAGCTCGGTCCCGAGCGGGTGCCGCCCTTGCGCCAGATCGGCGCTTCCATATGCACGAACGGCAGCGGCACGAATTCGGTGAAGCCGCCGGTCTCGTGCTGGAGATCGCGGACGCGGACAAGGTGCTCGGCCCAGTGATCGTAGGCCTCGACATGACCGAACATGATCGTCGCGGTCGTGCGCAGACCCACATGATGCGCCGCGCGCATCACCGCCAGCCACTGCGCGGTGTCGACCTTGTCGGGACAGATGATCGCGCGGACATCGTCGGAAAGAATTTCGGCCGCCGTGCCGGGCAACGTCGCGAGCCCCTGCTCTTTCAGATCGGCAAGGAATTCCTCGTACGACAGGCCGAGCGTCGTCGCGCCGTGATGCACCTCGAGCGGCGAGAAGGCGTGGACGTGCATCCCGGGCACGGCCGCTTTCACCGCCTGGACGATGGCCCGATATGTGTGTCCGTCGTAGCTGGGGTGGATACCGCCCTGCAGGCACACTTCGCTCGCGCCGCAATCCCACGCCTCGACGGCGCGCCGCGCGATCTCGTCATGGTCGATGCTATAGGCCGGTCCGCGCTCGCCATGCGTGCTGCCCTTCGAAAACGCGCAGAAGCCGCACCGGTACAGGCAAATGTTGGTGTAATTGATGTTGCGGTTGACGACATAGGTCACCACATCGCCGACCCGGTCCTGGCGCAGGCCGTCGGCCATCGCCCGGACATCGTCGGCATCGCGGCCCTCCGCGGTGAACAGTCGCGCGATTTGCCCGCGGCTTAGCGCTTCCCCGTGCTCGGCGAGGCCGAGAATAACCTTGATTGCCGGATCGCGACCGGTGACGAGCGAGGGCGTCATCTCGGGAGCTTCGTCCCCTGCCCCTGCATGCCAGTTGCTGTCGCGCACCAGCCCGCGTGCATCGACCGCGCGGCGGATCGTCTGGTGGAGCGAACTATCGGCCCAGCGCGTCACGTCGCGCGCATGAGCCGGTCCGATCGCGAGCCGCTGACGCAAGTGCCGTCCAGCCGCTTCGGTCTCCGTCTCCAGTTTTTCCAGATGCGGCCACGGCGCCTCGGGATTGACGTGATCGGGGGTCACCGGCGACACACCCCCCCAGTCGTTCACGCCCGCACGGACCAGCTCGGCCAGCGCGCCGTGACGCAGGTTGGGTGGCACCTGGATGGTCATCGCGCGTCCCAGGATCAGCCGCGCCGCTGCGATCGTCCACAGATGATCGTCGAGCGCCGGCTCGGGCGCAGCGTGCATTTGGGTCGTGGGCTTAGCCCGAAAGTTCTGAATGATAACTTCCTGGATGTGACCGTGGAGCGCGTGCAGCGCGCGAATCGCAAGCAGGGCCTCGACCCGCTCGAGCCGGGTCTCGCCGATCCCGATCAGCAGCCCGGTAGTGAACGGCACGCGCGCTTCGCCGGCGAGGCGAATCGCTTCGAGGCGCTGCGCCGGCAGCTTATCCGGGGAGCCGAAATGCGGCATGCCCGGACCGCATAGCCGCTCCGAAGCGCTCTCGAGCATCAGACCCATCGACGCCGCATGCGGCCGCAGCACGGCATAGTCGGCCGCAGTCATCAGTCCCGGATTGAGATGCGGCAGCAGGCTGGTCTCGCGGCGCACAGCAGCGGCGGCGGCGGCGACATAGGCCAGCGTGCTGTCGAAACCACGCTTGGTCAGCCAGTCGCGCGCGATCGGATAGCGCGCCTCGGGCCGATCGCCGAGCGTGAACAGCGCCTCGCGGCAGCCGGCCGCTTCGCCCGATCTGGCGATGGCGAGCACCTCGTCGAGCTCGAGAAACGGTGCCGCAAGCTGTGATGGCCGGACCGCGAAGGTACAATAGCGGCAAACGTCGCGGCACAGCCGGGTTAGCGGGATGAAGACCTTGCGCGAGTAGGCGACGACCGTGCCGTGGCCTGCCAGCGTCTCAGTCTCGGCCCGCGCGATCAGGCGCAGCAGCGGCGTATTCTCGAGCGTCGCGAGCCAATCCCGCGCTTCGGCCGGGTCCCACCATTCGATCATGAGATGTCGCGACTTTTCATATAGCTGTCCGGTCGGCTCCCTTGAGCCCCAGGATTTCCCGAGCTTCCGCCGGCGTCGCGACCGACAATCCCAAATTCTCGATGATCGATCGCGCCATGCCGACCTGCTGCGCATTGGTTTCGGCAAGCTTGCCCGGCCCCGCCCACAGCGAATCCTCCAGCCCGACGCGGATATTGCCGCCCATCGACGCCGCCATCGCGACAATGCTCATCTGCCGTGCCCCGGCACCGAGTACCGACCATTCATAGCAGTCGCCGAACAGCCGGTCGGCGGTACGCTTCATATGCATAACGTCGTCGGGATGACTTCCGATGCCGCCCAGGATGCCGAAGCAGGTCTGGATGAACAACGGTGCCGTGACCAGTCCGCGGTCGAGGAAGTACGCAAGATTATACAGGTGGCTGGTGTCGTAGCACTCGAACTCGAACCGCGTGCCCATCGGCGTCAGCAGCGCGAGCAGGTCCTCAATATCCTTGTAGGTGTTCTTGAATACAAGGTCGCGTGAGCCCGCCAGCATTGCCGGCTCCCACTCATGCTTCCACTCCTTGAAGCGGTCGAGCATCGGAAACAGCCCGAAGCCCATTGTCCCCATGTTCAGCGACGCCACTTCGGGCTGAAACGTCGTCGCCGGGCGCAGCCGCTCGTGCAATGTCATCGACGGATGACCGCCCGTGGTCAGGTTGATTACCGCGTCGCTGCGCTGCTTAATCACTTCGAGAAAGGGCTTAAACAGATCGGGGTTCTGGTCAGGACGGCCATCGACCGGGTTGCGCGCGTGGAGGTGGATGATCGCAGCGCCAGCCTCGGCGGCACCGATCGCGGCATCGGCAATATCCTCCGCCGTAATCGGCAGATGCGGCGACATGCTGGGCGTGTGGATCGCTCCTGTCACGGCGCAGCTGATGATCACCTTGCCCTTGGCCATATGCTCTTCTGGTTCGAACGTCGTGTGCCGGATTAGTCCGGTAGGAGAGCCCGCCTATCTTCCCAAAGATAGGTCGTCATAGCCGCTCGGATCGAGGCAGGATCCCCAGCTGACGCGCGCGGATCACGGCCTGCGGACGGCGGCGCACACCAAGCTTGTCGTAGATTTGCTGCATGTACCATTTGACGGTCCCCTCAGTCAGCCCGAGCCGGTCGCCGATCTCGCGATTGCGCAAGCCCCCATTGACCATGGCAAGAATCTCGATCTCGCGTACCGAAAGCCCGCTGCCCAGTCCGAAGTCGTCGTCCTCGGTCGTCACCTGCGAAGCGCCGCTCAGCACCGAAACCAGCCGCGCGCCGAACTTATCGACCGGCGAGTCCAGCGACAGCCCGTCGGCATAGGCTTCGACCAGCAGCGAGGCGATCGCTTCGCCTTCATCGATGAACGGCCGCACCCAACCGCCTGGTTCGGCCAGCTCCACCGCGGCGCGCACCGAGCGTCGCGCCTCCGAACGATTGCCCGACAAGACCGCGATCTGCGCGAGCAACAGCTCGAACGTCACTGCCGAGCGGGTCGCACCCCGCCGCCGGACGAACTCGAGCCAGCGCTTGGCGATCTTGCGCGAGCGGACGAGCCGGAAGCGGTGCATCTCGATCCGCAGCCAGGCAATGGCCAGCCATTCGTTAAGCCGGGTCGGGTGAAGCGTCGGCACCGGTTCGGCCTCGACGCTGAGGTCACTCGAGTTAAACAGTCGCTCGGCGGCTTCGATCTGCCCGGTTCGAACCAGCAACTGAACCTGTTCGGACAGGATCATCGAGCGCAGCCGGTCGAGGCCGCACTCTATGGCGACAAGCTGCGCCTCTTCAAGCCCCGACAACGCACTCGGAACATCGCCCGTGGCGACCGCCAGCCGGGCTCGTACGATATAGCCCGAGGCCAGCTGATCGACGAAGCCCCATTGGCGAATCGACGGCAGATATTGCTCGACCAGCGCCTCGGCCCTGGCAAGCTCGCCGCATTCATAATAGATCTCGGCCAGCGGCAGCGCCGGCAGCGCCGCCAGCCCGGAAATCCGCGGATCGAGGGTCTTGGCGAGGGCGTGCGCTTCCTCGAGAAACCGCCGCGCCATCGGCACCTTGCCCTGCGCTGCCAGCGTCGGTGCGACCGAAGACTTGAGCGCGATCGAGGCGAAATCCGACCCTGGCCGGCCGAGCGCCTTCCGCAGCTCGGCCTCTAGTCGGAGCATGTCGTGAAAATGATAGAGCTCGCGCCGCGCCGATAGCAGCTGCGCAAGCAGGGTGCAGCTCAGATAGGGCTGATCATCGCCAAGGTCGTCGAGCAGCCGCTCGGCGTCGTGCTCGACCACGGTCATGTTGTCGCGCGCCGCTTCGAGCATCACTCGCCGATGGCGGACACGAAGGCCCATCTGGTCGCGTTGGTAATCGTCATAGCCACCGGCGGCGTGGCGCGTCGCGATGTGCTGCTCGGCGGCGTCGATCAGCCGCTTGGCGGCCTTGAACGCCAGCCGCCGCGAACGCCGCCAGGACATGGCAAGCAGCAGGTTGGGCCGGGTCGACTGCAACTCCCACGACAGCTCGCTCGCCAATTCATCCAGGCGAAACAGCAGGCCGCCGTAGATCATCGGTTCGGCCAGAGCGTCGAGCTGGTCGGCGATGAAGGCCCGGTCGCCACTCGCGACCGCATGATCGAGCGCGCGGTCGAGATCGTTGTCGCTCGCGAAATAACGGCTGGCGCGGCGATGAAGCTCGGCCGCGCGGTCGGGGGCACGCCGCTGCAGCCGTCCGCGGACCATATCGCGGAACATCGGGTGGTACCGATAGCGGCCGAGTTCGCGATCGATATCGAACAGGAACAGCCCGCGCTCAAATACCTCCTCGACCAGCACGCGGGCTGTTTCATTGTCATAAACCGCGGCGCATGATGCAGGCGTCAGTTCGTCGAGAACCGACGTATCGACGATGAAATTGCGCACCGCCTGGCTTTGCAGTTCGAAAACTTCCTCGTGGAAATAGCTGGCGAACTCGTGGCGCAGTCCGGTCGTGCCGCCGTCCGGCGGAATGCCTTCGCGACGGTCGCGCCGCCACGCTTTGGCGGCAAGCATCAGTCCTGCCGCCCAGCCCTGGGTATCGGCCACCAGCCGTTGCACCTCGGCGACCGAAATCGGCCCGCCGATCTCCTGCTGCAGCAAGCCGATCGCCTCGCTGGTCTCGAAGCTCAGGTCACGGACGCCGACTTCGACGAGGTGACCGAGCGATCGCATCCGGGCGACATTGAGGTGCATTTCCCCGCGCGAGGATATTACCAGTGTCTGCGAATCGCGCGCGCTGGCGATTAATTGGCTGAGGAAGTCGCAGACGGGCTGCGGCAGCAACTGACCGTCGTCGATGAACAACACCGGCTTCGGCCCGGTCGCGCCGGCCATGGCGACAAACCACTCGTTGGCGTTCGGCGGCGAGCTGGCCGAAATTCCGGAGAGGCCGGCGGCGGCACTCGCCGCGGCCAGTGCCTGAAGAAAGCTGTCGAGATCGACAATCCCGGCGCGCGCGGCGATCCATAGTACCGGACGGCGCTGCTCGGAAAAAGTCTTCGCCCAGCGCAGCATCGCGACCGTCTTGCCAAAGCCCGCAGGGCTGGTGACGGTGACAACCCGGGCTTCGCCGATCACTTTGGTCAGCCGCTCGATGGCTTCGCGTTCGATATACCGGTTCGCGACCTTCGGCGGTGCGATCGTCGTCGAGACCAAGCCCATGCGGACATCCTCCCCTCATCATCGGCAACGGAGTCGAATGCTCCAGTTTACGCCGACTTATATTGCATCCGCCTCAAATCGCGCTCGCGCAAGCGATTCCTACCCGCAGATAGGTTGTCAAATCGTCTCGGTCCCGCAGTGTTTGTTGCATTAGCGATCGCTGGGCCGGCGTCGACGAGAGGATTTCGAGCGCATGGACTTCGATCTGCCCGAGGAACACCAGGCATTTCGCGACATGGTTCATCGCTGGGTTGAAGCCGAGCTGCCCAAGGAATGGGCCCGCAAGCTCGAAGCCGACGAGCACAACTACCCCTTTGCGCTGTGGGACAAGTTCACCGAGGCCGGCTTCCACGGCATCGGCATCGCTGAGGAATTCGGCGGGCAGGGCGGCGATGTGCTGATGCAGATGCTGCTCGCGCGTGAACTGGCCCGGTCGCTCGGCGGCCTCGCGTGGATTTGGGGCATCACCTCTTTCGCCGGTTCAAAGTCGATCGGGCTGTACGGCACGCCTGAGCAGAAAGCGAAGTATCTCCCTGAAATCGCGGCGGGTCGGTTGAAGGCGGCAATCTCCTTCACCGAACCCGGCGGCGGGACCGACCTGCTCGGCAATCTCGCGACAACCGCCGAGAAAGTCGACGGCGGCTGGCGGATCACCGGCGAGAAAATCTGGAGTTCATCGGCGCACGTCGCCGACTATATCCTGTGCCTCGCGCGGACTGACAGGAACGTGCCCAAAAAGCACCACGGCTTGACCCTGTTCTGGGTACCCGCCAGGTCCGCCGGGATCTCGATCACCCCGTTGCCCAAGCTCGGCATGCGCTCGATGGGCAGCTGCGCCGTCTTTTACGATAATGTCTTCGTCGCCGATGAAGATGTGCTTGCCGAACCAGACGACGCTTGGCGCAGCCTGTTGCCGACGCTCAACAACGAGCGGATCATGGTCGGGGCGTTCTGCCTGGGGGTGATCGACGGCGTGCTCGAGGATGCGCTGGCCTATGTCATGCAGCGCAAGGCGTTCGGAAAATATATCGGCCAGTTTCAGATCCTGCAGCACTACATCGCCGACATCGCCACGATGCGCCAGTCGACCGAGCTGATGCTGTATTACTGCGCGGCGAAACAGGCGCGCGGAGCCGATGTCGGCAACGAGGCCAATATGCTCAAGCTGATGGCATCCGAAAACGCCAACAAAGCAGCCGACCTCGGCATCCAGATGCTGGGCGGCATGGGCTATTCGGCCGAGACCGACATGCAGCGCTACTGGCGCGACAGCCGGCTGTGGCGGATCGGCCCGGTCACCAACGAAATGGTCAGGAACGGCATCGCCGAGTCCCTCGGCCTGCCCCGCTCCTTCTAATTCGAAAAGGCCGACCCATGCAGGCGCTTTACCTTGAAACGGCGGACGGATCGGAAGCGACGCGTGTCGCCGAAGTCGAGACGCCCGCGCCCAAGGCGGGCGAAGTGCGCGTTGCGATCAAGGCGGCGTCGATTAACCACCGCGAGATGTGGATTGCGCGCGGCCTGTACCCGGGCATGATCCTGCCGGCGACGATGGGCTGCGACGGCGCTGGGCTTGTCGATGCGCTCGGTGAGGGGGTGAGCGGCGTGTCGGTCGGCGACGAGGTCGTGATCTATCCGGGGCTCGACTGGGGCGGCAATCGCCATGCGCCGTTACCCGCCTTCGGGCTGCTCGGCATGCCCCACGCCGGCACAATCGCCGAATATGTCTGCGTTCCCGCGGAAAATCTTGCACCGAAGCCAAAGGGCATGAGCTTCGAGGAGGCCGCGGCGACGGTGCTGACGGGGCTGACGGCGTGGCGCGCGCTGATGTTCAAGGGCCAGCTGAAAGCGGGCGAGACGCTGTTGATCACCGGTGTCGGCGGCGGCGTCGCGACGTTCGGCCTGGCGTTGGCGGTCGCGCTCGGTGCCAAGGTCTATGTCACCGGCGAGAGCGAAGAGGTTCTCGCCCGCGCCAGGGACATGGGCGCGCTGGGCGGCTTGCTGTTCACCGATCCCGAATGGCGCAAGCAGATCGGCAAGCTGACCGGCGGTATCGACGTCGTGCTCGACGGTGCCCCCGGCCCGAGCTTCGCCAGCTATGTCCGGGCGATCAAGCCGGGCGCGCGCATCGTCGTTTACGGTTCGACCGCCGGCGACAAGTTCGAGGTCGCCGCGACCAGCATCTTCCTTAAATCGGCCAGCATCGTCGGCAGCCAGGTCGGCGACCCGCAGGACTTCCGCGACATGCTCGCGTTCGTCGATCAGCACGGCATCAGGCCGGTGATCGAGCGCAGCTTTCCCTTGGCGGAAGCGCGTGAGGCGCTGCTGTTTCTCGAAAAGGAGCATAAGTTCGGCAAGGTCGTGGTCACCATATGATCGCCAGCCCGCTCCATTGGACCGGCAAGACCGCACTCGCTGCCGGTGCACAGGGGTGTTGTTAGCTGTGGCTGGCATACACGGCAACGGCGAACAGCTCGCGCATATTCGCATCTCGGTCAGCCCGCTCGCCGATATGCTGCTCCGCGCCTGCGACCGCGATCCGACCAAAGAGGCGCTGGTTTTCCCAACCGGACGCAAGTCGTACGAAGCCGTCGCTGCCGCCGTGATGGTCCGTGCGCGCGGCCTGATCGGCCTCGGGATCAGGCCGGGCGACCATGTCGGCATCCTGCTGCCATCGGGCACCGAATTCGTCGAAACCTTGTTCGCGGTTGCCATGATTGGCGGCATCTCGGTACTGATGAATGCGCGCTACAAGGCGCCTGAAATGGCCTATGTGGCCGCCAACGCCGACCTTGCTGCGATCGTGACGAACAGCGAATCTGACGCTTTCGTCGATTTCGTCGCCCGACTAGGCGAAGCTTTCTCTTGTATCGCCGATTGCCGCGACCCGCTCGCCTTGCTGGTTCCGGACGCTCCGAAACTGCGCCGTCTGATCCTGTTCGGCGGGCGCGAGGTGGCGGGGTTCGTCGGGCAAGCAGGGTTCGACACAGCCGCACGTGCCGTCAGCGACGAAACGGTCCACCGGGCGCGCGTCGGCGTACGGCTGCGCGACACGTGCATGATCCTTTACACCTCGGGCACGTCGGCAAATCCTAAAGGCTGCCTGTTGAGCCACGAAGCGATCTGTCGCGAAGCCACGAACCTCGCGCGCCACCGCTGGGCGTTCACTAAGAACGAGCGGGTATGGTCGCCGATGCCACTGTTCCACATCGCGGCGATGCTGGCGATGCTCGGCGCGGTCGAGGTCGGCGGCACCTTTATCGGCCAGCCGCACTTCGATGCCGGCGAGAGCCTGCGCCAGATCGAGGCCGAGCGCGCGACGATGCTGTTCCTGCCGTTTGTCACCTTCCACCAGGCAATGATCGCGCATTCCGACTGGGCGCGCACCGACATGAGTTCGGTGCGGCTGATGAACAGCTGCTTCGGCCAGATGCCGCAGGCCGTCGGCGATGCCTATCGCACCAAGATGCCGCTGGCGCTGCAGGTCGGCACCTTCGGGATGACCGAGGCGAGCGGGATCGTCGCTACCGGCGGGTACGACATGGATCCCGAACTCGGCTTTCAGACGCTCGGCTATCCCCTCGCCGGAGTGTCGGTCCGGATCGTCGACGTCGACACCGGTGCCCACCTTCCGGTTGATGGCCGCGGGGAGGTGCAGGTCAAGGGCTATAACCTTCTCGACGGCTATTACCGCGACCCGGCGAAGACCGCCGAGGCGCTCGACGCCGACGGCTGGTATCACAGCGGCGACATCGGCTCGCTCGACGAGCATGGCCACCTCCGCTTTCACGGCCGCTTCAAGGACATGCTGAAGGTCGGCGGCGAGAATGTCGCGGCCGCCGAGGTCGAATCGGTGCTGGCGGCCCATGACGGTGTGCTCCTGGCGCAGGTCGTTGGCCTCCCCGATGCACGGCTTGCCGAAATCCCCGCCGCTTTCGTGCAGCGTAGCGCCGGTGCCGAAGTCGGCGAGCAGGAGCTGATCGGCTTCGTCAAGGAACGGATTGCGGCGTTCAAGGTCCCGCGTCACATCAGGTTTGTCGACGAGTGGCCGATGTCGGCCTCCAAAATCCAGAAGTTCAAGCTTCGGCAGCAGCTGATGCAGGAACTCAGGCTGATCGACTGAGGGCAACAGGAATGCGCGTTGTCATCACCGGAGCTGCAAGCGGGATCGGCCGCTGCGTCGCCGAACTGCTCGCTGGCGGCGCGGCACCCGGCGAGCACCATTTGCTGCTGAGCGACCGTGACGCCGACGGGCTGGACACGGTGGCGGCCGCGATCGGGCCGGTTGCCGCGCCGTGCGTCGCCGACCTTGCCGCGCCAGAATGCGGCGAGGTGATCATTGCCGCCGCACTCGCTTACATGGGCGGGATCGACGCGGTCGTCAGCAATGCCGGGATCATCGCTGCCGGCGCGCTAGTCGATCTCGCGCCCGACGATTTCGAGCGCATCTTCGCGATCAACGTGCGCGCCACCTGGGCGCTCGCGAAGGCCGCCCACCCGTGCCTGGTCGAAGCCAAAGGCGCGTTCGTCGCGACCGCCTCGATGTCGGCGAGCCAGCCGACGCCTGGTCTCGGTTTCTACTCCCCGAGCAAGGCGGCGCTGGTCATGTTGATTCGCCAGCTCGCGCTCGAGTGGGGGAAAGACGGTATCCGCTGCAACACCGTCTCGCCCGGTCCGACGTACACGCCGATGACCAAGGGGGGTTACGACGACCCGCACCGTCGCGCTCAGCGCGAGGCGACGATCCCGCTCGGCAAGCTGGGGCGGGCCGAGGACGTCGCCAACGCGATCCTGTTCCTGATCGGCCCGCTGGCGGGCCACATCACCGGCGTGGACCTGGTCATTGACGGCGGTATGAGCAACAACCTGATGCCGGCGACCGGCGGCGGCACCGGCCAGCAATCGAGCCGCTAACCCTTTCGGAGACCGACATGCGCATTGCCAGGGTTACCAAAGACGGCCGCAGCGGCCTTGCCGCCCGCGCGGGCGGCGCGGTTACCGTCTCGTTCGAGGCCGGTATTGTCGATCTCGACGCGCATATCGCCGCCGGCACGCTCGCCGACGCGGCTGCCAAAGCGGCCGCGGGCGAGATGGTCGACGAAGCGGCCCTGACCTTCCTTCCACCGGTCGCCCGGCCGTCTAAGATCATCTGCCTCGGTCTCAACTACCGCGACCACGCCGAGGAATCGGGCCTGGGCATTCCCGAGTTCCCGGTGCTGTTCGCGCGCTTTCCGTCGAGCCTGACCGGTCACGGTGCGCCGATTATCCTGCCCAAGGTGTCGAGCCAGCTCGACTGGGAGGCCGAACTAGTCGTCGTGCTCGGCAAGGGCGGCAAGCACATTGCCGAAGCCGACGCGCTCGATCATGTTGTCGGTTATTCGGTGTTCAACGACGCCTCGATCCGCGATTACCAGATGAAAACCCCGCAATGGACGGCGGGCAAGAACTTCGACGATACCGGTGCGTTCGGGCCGTGGCTGGTCACGCCCGACGAACTGCCGGCCGGTGCCGCCGGACTCAAGATCGAGTGCCGCGTCGACGGCGTGGTGATGCAGAGCTCGAATACCGCCAATCTGATCTTCGACGTGGCCAGTACGATCCACTTGCTGTCGAGTTTCCTGACGCTTAACGCTGGAGATGTGCTCGTGATGGGTACACCCGGAGGGGTCGGCGTAGCCCGCTCGCCGCCGGTCTTCATGACCGCAGGACAGGTCTGCGAAGTCGAGATCGAACAGGTCGGGCTGCTGTCGAACCCGATCGTCGCCGAATGAGCATGGAGCAGATCATGGAACCCAAACGCGCCGGCGCGCTCGCCGTGCACTCGATCGATCATTTCGGGCTGCAGGTGCCTAGTCTCGGCGAGGCTCGCAGGTTTTATCAGACGTTCGGGCTGGACGTGCGGGATGCGCCGTACGGGCTTGGCCTGCACACCGACGGCCGCGCACAATGCTGGGCCCGGCTGTTTGAGGGCCCGCAGAAGCAGCTGCGTTATCTCAGTTTTGGCGTCTATCCCGAAGATGAGGCACCGCTACTCGAACGGCTGAAGGTAAATGGCGTTAAGTCGCTCGAACATGTCGACGGCGGGCCGGAATGCGGCAGCTGGATTGAAGGCCTCGACGGTCTGCCACTGCACCTGTGCGTGACGGGCAAGTGCTCGCCCGGCGACAAGACGAGTTTCCTGACCCACTCGGCACCGCGCGGCACGTCGGGTGCGGTATTCGGCTCGACAGCGCCGAAGGTGCGCCCGCGGCAATTGTCGCATTTTGCGATCTACACGTCCGACGTCGTTGCCGCGACCAGATGGTATGAGGACAATCTCGGCCTGCGCCTGTCCGACGGCAGCGGACCCGTGGTGGCGTTCCTCCACGGCGCGCATGGCAGCGACCATCACCTGCTCGCGCTGGTCGGTTCGACCCACCGTGGCATGCATCACGCCAGCTGGGACGTCGGATCATTCCAGGAAGTCGGCCTCGGTTCGGCGCAGATGATGCGCGCCGGCTATACCAAGGGATGGGGCGTCGGCCGCCATGTCATTGGTGCCAATTACTTCTACTACGCCACCGACCCGTGGGGCAGTCACAGCGAATATTCGGCCGACATCGATTATATTCCGCACGACGTGGACTGGCCGGCACGTGCCGACCACGACCCGGCGGATAGCTTTTATCTGTGGGGGCCCGGCGTTCCCGAAGGCTTCGCCGACAACAACGAACCTGTGCCCGAGGGAGTAGCGGCCTGATGGCGACCTTTGTCCTGATGCACGGCGGCGGCATGGGCGGCTGGACGTGGAAGTTCGTCCGCGAGCTGCTCGAAGCCAAAGGTCACCGCGTCCTCACCCCGACCTTCACCGGCTTCGGCGAGCGTTGCCATCTGATCGGCCGTGACGTCGGCAATGCAACGCATGTCACCGATATCACCAATGTCCTCCACTATGAGGATGCCAGCGATGTTGTCCTCGTCGCGCATAGCTATGCCGGAACGGTCGCGCCGGGTATTGTCGCCGTTGCTGGCGACCGGATTTCGCGCGTGATCTATCTCGATGCGATTATCGCGCACGCGGGCGAGCGCATTGCCTCGCTGCTCGGCTTCGCGACCGAGGCGCAGATGATTGGGCTCGACGCGATGCTCGATGCGGGCGAGGGTCCGGTCGGGTCGGGCGTCGACGAGCAGCAGCGGGCGATGGCCAAGGATCATCCGATGATGATGACCGCCGAGCGCCAGCAGTGGCTGCTCGACCGCCTGTCCGACCAGCCGATGCGCGCGACCTGCTGCGCAATCCCGGTGGGCGCGGCATCAGTTACCAAACCGGTCGACTATATCGCCGCCAGGCACACGATCATGACTGCCATGCACGACCGCGCCCGCGCGCTCGGCTGGCCGGTCCACGAACATCCCGGCGATCATGCCTTCATCGTCGGCGATCCCGAGGGCGTCGTGCGGATGGTGCTCGAGATCGCCGGCGGATGACCGGTCTGTTCTCGGTCGAGGGCCGGGTCGCGCTGGTTACCGGTGGCAGCGCGGGGATCGGCCGGATGATCGCTGCCGGGCTGGCCGACGCCGGCGCTAAAGTCTATATCTGCGCGCGTCACCCGGACAAGGTCGCGCGCGCCGCGGACGAGATAGGCCCTAACGTCACCGGTCTTGTCGCCGACGTATCGACGCTCGACGGGATTGGTATGCTGGTTGCCGAGATCGCCACGCGCGAACCAAAGTTGCACGTTCTCGTCAACAACGCCGGAACGCTCAGCGATGCGCCGATCGCGACTTTCAGCGAAGCGCAGTGGGACGATGTCATCGCCCTCAATCTCAAGTCGCCATTCTTCCTGATCCAGAAGCTGCTCCCCCTGCTTCAGGCCGGTGCTACCGCCGAGCGCCCGTCGACGGTAATCAACATCGGCTCGGTCGGCGCGCTCAAGGTCGGCCCGCGTGAGGTGTACAGCTACCAGGCATCGAAAGGCGCGCTGCACTGGTTGACCAAGTCGCTCGCCAAGAAGCTTGGCCCCGACCACATCACCGTCAACGCTATCGCCCCCGGCTTTTTCGAAAGCGACATGACTGTGATCAAGGACAATGCGATGCGCGAAATGGTTAACTCGATGGTCCCGCTCGGCCGCACTGGTTCGCCACAGGACGTGGCGGGTGCTGCTATCTACCTCGCGAGCCGGGCCGGAGCCTATGTGACCGGCTCGGTGCTCCCCGTCGAGGGCGGACTCGCGATCTAGCCTGACCTTCGATAGGTTGTCCGCAGGGCAGGGCGCGCCATAATCGAGCTATGAACTTCGATCTTTCCGAGGAACAACTCGCGTTTCGCGACATCGTGCGCCGTTGGGTCAATGCCGAATTGCCCAAAGACCTGATGCGCAGGCTCGAGGCCGACGAGGAGAACTACCCCTTCGAAATCTGGGACAAGCTCAAGGCACAGGGCTTCTTCGGCATCGGCATCCCCGAAGAATGGGGCGGGCTCGGCGGTGATGTCGTCACCCAGATGATCTTCGCGCGCGAGATGTCGCGGACGGCGGGCGGGCTGCTATGGGTATGGGGGCTGACGTCGTTCGGCGGTGCGAAGACAATCACCGCGGTCGCCACCTCCGAGCAGAAGGAACGCTGGCTGCGGCCGATGGCGTCGGGCGACCTGCGCGTCTCGCTATCGATGACCGAGCCCGACGGCGGCACCGACGTACTCGGCGCCATGAAGACGCATGCCGAGAGGGTCGAGGGTGGCTGGCTGCTCAACGGTGCCAAGATGTGGACCACCGGAGCGAAGGTCGCCGATCGCCTGCTTGTCCTCGCTCGCACCGACAAGACCGTCCAGAGGAAGCATCACGGGCTGACGATGTTCTTCGTCGACGCCAAGTCATCCGGGATCACCGCGAGCCTGCTCCCCAAGCTCGGCATGCGCGCGATGGGGTCATGCTCGGTGACCTATGACGAAGTGTTCGTGCCCGATTGTGACGTACTCGGCGAGCCCGACCAAGCCTGGTCGGCAATGCTGCCGACGCTCAACAACGAGCGCATCATGGTCGGCGCGCAGTGCCTCGGCGCGATCGACGGCGTGCTCGAAGACGCGCTCGCTTACATGAAGCAGCGGTATGCGTTCGGCAAACCAATTGGCCAGTTCCAAATCCTGCAGCACTATGTCGCCGATATAGCCACGTGGCAGAAGCTGACAGAGCTGCTGCTCTATAACGTCGCGTGGATGCAGGCACAGGGCATACCGTGCGGCAACGAGGCCAATATGCTGAAGATGGTGGCGACCGAAAACGCGGTTAACGCTGCCGACCTCGGCATTCAGATTTTGGGCGGCATGGGTTATTCGGCAGAAACCGATATGCAGCGCTATTGGCGCGATCACCGCATCCTACGGATGACGCCGATCTCGAACGAGATGGTGCGTAACACGATTGCCGAAAACCTGGGCCTGCCGCGGAGCTTCTGATGACCGGAGAGACCCCTTTTCCGCCCGCGCCCGACGTCGCCGGAACCTCGCTCGACGGGACGACCGTGTTCAGGATTGAAGCTGCTGAAAATGCTGCGTTGTGCCGCTCAACCGGGATCGAGCCCGCGACCGACGGCAGCGCTCACCCGATTTACTACTACATCGCCACCCAGGTCGCGATGGGCAAGACCGTCGCCGGCCTGTGTGCGGCGTGCGACTTCGACGTTGAGGACGGCCCGATGATGGGCTCGTCCGCAGTCAGCTTCAGCGAACCTTTGGCGGTGGGAACCAGCTACCGCGTAACCGGCGAGATCCTGTCGCTGGTCCGCAAGCAAAGCCGTAAGCTTGGCGTGATGGACGTGCTCACCTATCGCCTTCGCCTGCACCGCGAACCCGACCGCGCCTGCTTGCTCGATACCGATAATATTTGGGTGCTGCCGCGCAAGGCGCTTCTGTCATGACCCATGCCGTCGGTGATGCGCTGCGCCCGTTCGTCATTGAATGCGTCGACCCCGAAGCGATGAAGGAGTGGGCGACCTTCCTTGCTGACCCCAACCCGATCCACCTCGACGTCGAGGTCGTCAAAGCCAAGGGACTCGGCGACCGGGTAATCAATCAGGGTCCGGCCAATGTTGCCTATTTGATTAACATGCTGATGGCAGCCTTTCCAGACGGCCGGATCGAAGCGATGGAGACGCGCTTCCTCGACAACGTCTATGCTGGTGACCGGGTAGTTGCGAGTGGCACGGTCACCGCGGTCGATGCCGGCCGGATCGGCTGCGCGTTCACCCTCGATGTCGACGGGCGCGGGACGGTCAACAGCGGCACCGCCACAGTCAAAGTCTGACCAGGAGAGTAAGAATGCCCAGCGGCCCCTTTGCCCATGTCTGCATGGTCGTCAGCGATCTCGATAAGGCGATCAGCGACTGGACCAAGATCCTGCGCGTGCTCGACCCGCAGTCGCTTGAGAAGCCGATCGTCAAATACGACGAGTTCTCGAGCGGCGACGATGCGGGCATGAGGTGGGCGACGTTCGTCAACGAGCATTCGACTGAAATCCAATTCATCCAACCCGCGCCCGGCACGCCGATGGGCCGCCGGCTTGACAAGGTCGGAGAGCATGTCCACCACTTGTGCTTCTCGACCGACGACGTTCCCGGTGCGATGGCCAAGCTCAGGGCCGAAGGCCTCCATCTGCCGGGTGACGGCGTGACTTACAATGATCCCGACATGACCTGGCAAAAATGGAGCTGGGTCGGTGCCAAGAGCACGCACGGCTGCCTGATCGAAGTCGCCTCGCCCTACGAGAGCCGCGACGACGGCAAATGGCACCATGCACCCGAGAAATTCGTGTACGCCGGTCCGGGTGAACACCCCTCGCATGCCGAACTCGCCTCGATCGCTGCCCAGTGACGTGACCGCCGGCCGCCTCGTTCGGATGCGCGGCGACGGACCGATGCTCGTCGGCGAGGCTTTCGGGGAGGCGGACGCCGCCCCCGTGCTGTTCTTCCACGGCGGCGGGCAGAGCCGCAGCGCGTGGCGCGGCTCGGCACAGGCCGTCGGTGCAGCCGGTTTCTGCGGTATCGCTTTCGATCTGCGCGGCCACGGCGACAGCGAGTGGGCAAGCGACGGCGACTACCTGCTCGACGCCTACGCCCGTGATATCGAGGCGCTACTCGGCCAGTTCGACCGGCCCGTCACGTTGGTCGGTGCCTCGCGCGGCGGACAGGCGGCGCTAGTCGGCGGGTCGCGGCACCCCGGCAAGGTCCGGCTCATCATGCTCGCCGACGTCGCGCCGCTGATCCGAGACGACGGCATCGACGGCATCCGCAGCTTCTACGCCGAGGGCACCGCCGGGTTCTCCAGCCTCGACCAGGCTGCGGGTTCACTCTCGCGCCATCTTGGCCAGGCTCCGATGCCCGACCCGTCGCGTCTCGCTCGCGCCATGCGCCGCGACGCCGACGGCCGCTGGCACTGGCATTGGGACCCCGCCACCGGCGACGCGCAGTTCCTCAATCCCCCTAGTGAAGGCGAAGCGCTGCTCGCCGCAGCCGCGCTACTACGTTCCCCGGTCGTGCTCGTCCGCGCCGAGCATAGCCATCTGCTGACCGACGACGGCGTCGCGCATTTCCGCCAGCTTGCCCCGCAGCTCGACGTGCGTGTCGCCAAGGGTGTCGGGCACATGTTCACCGCCGATCGCAACGAGGCGTTTGCGGCCGATCTGCTGGCATATCTCGAACGCACGCCCGAACGGGCCGCCGCATGACCCGCGGCGCGGCATTCGTCGTCGGCGGCACCGGCGGCCTCGGCCGCGCGGCATGCGTCGCGCTGGCCCGCGACTGGGACGGCGTCGCGGTCGGTTACCGCTCGAGCCGGGCCAAGGCGGAGGCGGTCGCCGCCGGGCTGACACCGTGCGCGGGCCTTCCGGTCGCTTGCGACCTCGCCTGCCTCGCCTCGGTCGAGGCGGCGTTCGCTGACGCAACCAAGCATTTTGGTAAAATCGGCACCGTCGTCTTCGCGTCGGGCGCAGCGATCGAGCAGCCGTTCGTCAGCACGATCGGCGAAGCGCAGTGGCGTGAGGTCATCGAGACCGAGCTGATCGGCCTGACCCGCGTCGTCGCCGCGGCCCTGCCGCTGTTCCGGGCACAAGGCGGCGGCAATTTCATCATTCTGGTCTCGGTCGCCAACCGCCGCTACCCGCCCGGCGACGCGCTGTCGTCGGTCCCCAAAGCGGCGATGGAGTCGCTGGGCCGCGCCATCGCCAAGGAGGAAGGCCGCTTCGGCATCCGCGCCAACATGGTCGCACCGGGCATCATCGACGCCGGCCTCGGCACGCACTTCCTCGAAACGCTCTACTCTCCCGACGTGTGGGAAGCACAGCGAAAAAGCATCGCGCTGCGCCGCTTCGGCACCGCCCAGGACATCGGCGAGGCGGTCGCCTTCCTCACGTCCGATCGAGCGCGCTATATTACCGGGCAGACGTTAACTGTCGATGGCGGGTTTAGTCTGTAAATAAGGTCACAGGTCTTCTTTAGCTTGGCAAGTTTCAGCGACTGACATGCGGTCGGATCGCGTTGTTTGGACGCGATGTCGCCAAAAACAAAGGGGCCGCCTTGCGGTCGGCCCCCTCGCTCCTCCCAACTCGTCAACAGGTTATTTGTAGGGATCAACTGGCTGCGGCGCTTCGATCACTTCGAGGTCGATCAGCATCGAGAGCACGTCCGAGATCGAGTAGATGTGGACAATCTTGTCGCCGTCGAACTTGATCCACGAAAACCACAGCACATCAAGTTGATTGCCGGTTGGCTTGACGCCCATGTACGGCCCGCCGGTGTGCTTGCCGTGATGGTGGCACAGTACGCAGATCTCGTCATCGCCGCGGCCCCATGCCTTGAGCGTGCGGTACAGGCTGGGCGGGAACGTCGCATACAGCGCCTTGGGCGACGTCACCCACTCCTTGAACGTACCAAGATCGGGGCGGTTGGGATTGTCGTAGGTCATCTTCGCGGTGTCGAAGAACTCCTCGAAGGCTTCCCACTGCCCGGCGTTGAGCCGGTTATGGAGGTCCATCCAGCGGTTGGTCATGAAGGCCTGGCGCTCGGTCAGACCCTCGGTAATTTCCGCGCGCTTGTTAGGCGACAACGTGAAGTCTTCGATAGTGAAAGGCGGAATGCGTCCGGCCATGCTGCGTGCTCCTCGAATGGTCGGCAAGCGGTCGACGAACCGCGCCGGTCCGCAACCTACCGAACGAAAGGCCCTCTCGCCTTCGATTGGTTTAGCGAGACCCGGAGAGGAGAGCCAAATGCCGTTGTCGCTTCAGGAGATTTCCGACCGGCTCGAGATTCAGGACGTGATGGCCGGTTATTGCTATGCCGTCGACGACCGCGATTTCGACGCGCTCGATCGTTATTTCACACCCGACGCGGTGATCGATTATCGCGAGATGGTGCCATTCACCGGCAATCTCGCCGAAACCAAGGCGTTTCTCGACGCGTCGCTTGCTTCGGTGCCGATGTTCCAGCACGCGGTCTCGACGACGCAGTACACGCTCGACGGCGACACTGCGGAGACCCGCTCGGTATGCTTTAATCCGATGGTTGTACCGGGCGACGACGGGGAGCCCCAGACGTTGTTCTTCGGCCTGTGGTACATCCACCAGTTCCGCCGCACGCCCGAAGGCTGGCGGATCACCGGCCTGCGGGAGAAGAAAGCCTTCGCGCACAACCTTCCCGACCACATCAAGGCACTGACCGCGTGAAGCGTACCGCGATGGCCGGGGTCCTATGATGAGTATCCTCAATCGCCTGCTCTCGATCCTGCTGCTACTGATCGGCGTTGCACTTATCTGGCTCGGCGGACAGCTTCTGGTCGCCGGCGGATCGCTTTATTACTTTATTGCTGGGATCACGCTGATCGCAGCAGCATGGCTGTGCTGGAAACAATCTCCCGCGCTGCTGCCGCTGTTCGCGATACTGTGGCTGGCAACGCTCGGCTGGAGCCTGTGGGAAACGGGTCTCGACGGCTGGGCACTCGCCGCGCGGCTCGGGCTGTTCAGCGGCATCGGGATCTGGCTGATGATGCCGTGGGTCCGGCGCTCGCTGGGTGCTCCTGCCGCGACCCCGCTGACCCGCAGCCTGCTCGGCATCGCCCTGATCGGGCTCGTCGCCGGCATCGGCTCGATCTATTGGAACGACCGCATCGCCGGCGGCACCGACCTTTCGCCGCGAGTTCAGACAGTCGATGCCACGACCGGCAACTGGCACAGCTATGGCAACGCAGCCGGCGGCAACCGCTATTCTCCCCTCGCCCAAATCGACGGGAGAAACGTCGGCGCATTGACCCGCGCCTGGACCTTCTCGCTCGGCAGGGAGCCTTCTGGCCAGCCCGCACCGTTTGAAGCGACGCCGCTCAAGATCGGCAACCGCTTGTTCGTCTGCACCGGCTATAACGACATTATCGCTCTCGACGCTGAAACCGGGCGGCAGATCTGGCGCTTCGTCGCGCACGCCAATGTCGACGGTGTCTTCGGCCAGACCTGCCGCGGCGTAACCTATTACCGGCTGCCCACGGCACCAGCGGCATCGGCCTGCGCCGAACGCCTTTATACGGCAACGATCGACAGCCGCCTGATCGCGGTCGACGCCGCGACCGGCGTGCGCTGTTCCGGCTTCGGCACGAACGGTGAAGTCGACTTGCTAACCGGCTTGAGCGCCGCTCCGCGCGGCTATTACCACGTTACCTCGCCCCCTGCGCTCGTCCGCGGCAGGCTGGTGCTTGGCGGCTGGGTCACCGATGGCCAATCGACCGGCGAACCCTCTGGCGTTATTCGCGCCTTCGACGCGGTGAGCGGCAAACTCGCCTGGGCCTGGGACATG